>NZ_JAMYRB010000036.1:0-41002 GCF_040321165.1 Mesorhizobium sp. M0500 | reverse complement strand
CATCACGCGTCCCCAAAACATCGCTTCAGCAGGCCAAAGACCACTGAAAACTCCGGGAAAACAGCCGTTTATGGACGCGCACTAGCTAGGCGCGTGTCACGTTTTGTATAAGGCACAATAGCAGTGAGAAATGGAGATTGATGCCTGCGCGTTTTCGAATAAGACAATCACTAAGCTGTCACCCGAATTACATCAGGAATTGTCTATAGCCGCCGCCCATCAGGTAGCGGCCACGTTGGATGGCGCGACGCACCTGATCGCGAAGATGGCTACCTGGATGAGACCAATCTTCTTCGACACGGCGTCTCCCGAACAGGGCAATGGCGATCTCCTGATGAGATGCTCCCGCAAGCGAGCCATCCAAAGCCTGGAGCACGAGACGCAGACGCGCTCCGCGGGGCTCCGGCGGAAAGCAAGCAGCTGCCAGGCGGCCGCAACCATTGATGTCGTTCAGGAACTGAAGGGCAGCGACATGGAACTTCAGGTGCTGCGGCTGCACGATCGCGTCGACATATAGCCGCAACGGGCGGAGAACGGATGCACCGGAAAGGGCGATCTGCAGACTCCGGCAGTCCTCCCTCAGCAGCACGTGCTGCACGCCGGCAGGTGTCAGCAGGATGTCCTTGCAGCATGAGAGCGAAGAAAGATCAAGCGGTTCAAAATCGTGGTCGAGCCCAACCGGCTCCGCGGCCGCTCGTAGGATACGGGCGCAGTCGCGCGGATCCCAAAAGACCCTTGCCGACGTAGCGTCCGACTGTGGCGCGTCCGCGAAAAAGGAGGCTCCATTGTCTTAGGAAAGATGATCCTGTCGTCAACTCGATTATCTTCATGTCGGCCTGGGCTCCGACAATGCAGGCGGACGGTGCCATTTTGGCGTGGTCGCGCTGGAATTGTGGATTGCGCCGAAGAAACTCCCAGGCCCAGGCAGTGCGCGGCAATCGTCTGGCGTAGTGGTAAGCTTCGTGACGACGCCAGTCCGGCCAGCATTCAAGACCGACCGTCGCTTCCTTGGGCAGACCAGCATCCTTCACGGCTCAGGTGTCCACAATGCCGACGGGCCTAGAACCGGTTGCCACAGTACCGGTCGGCTCAGACGTCCCCTGCTGCGGATGCGCAAAAGGCTCGCGCGGGAAATCTCGAGAAACCCGGCCACCGCCTCCGTTTTGCCGACGGACTTGGGTTGTCCGATGCGCGACAATGGCCACGTCGCGAGGCGAAGGATCCGTTCCATGCGCGTATCCGTCACCGTTACTATCCGGGTCAGATCCTTGGCCAAGCCGAACTCGATCATGCCCGCGAAGAGCTCGTAGGTTGCCTGGGCCAGCCCGCCCGCTGCCTTGGGCGCCGACGGAGGGAGATCGAGCGCGAAACGACTGCTCTCCCATATGTCGGCAGTCGAGGGCATGACGTCAGCACCCAGCAGCACCGGGAACGTGTCGCGCAACATTGTGGGTCCGGTGCTGGGCAAAAGACGCACGCAACCGCGAATTCGCCAGTCGGATCCCTTGAGGAGCAGATAGACAGGCTTCAGACCATCAAACGGGTCTGTTTCCATCTGGTCTTCGGTATCAACTTCCCAATCGAGCCTTTCCTTGAACACCCGAAACCTGAGCCCGTGCATCTCTTTGAGCTCGCTTGCGAACTCGTTGTAAAGGTCTGGTGTTATCAGCTGCATCATGGTCGCCTCCGTGCGGGATGTGTTCCCGCCATCGAAGGGCAAAGCTGGCAACGATGCAGCCTGTAGAGGTTTACAGCTATCGTGGCAGAAGAATCAGGATCTCGCCTGGCCTGAGGCAACCAGTCGTGCAACGGCCTGGTTGATCGTTCGAACGCCAAGCTTTGCCTTGGCGTTTTCCAGATGAAAGGTCACGGTGCGCTTTGAGACGCCGAGAAGCTGGCTGATAACCCAAGCCGACTTGCCGCGCGCCGCCCATTTCAGGCACTCGAACTCCCGCGGGGTGAGCGTTACACCGTCCACCACGCGATCGTCGGCGAGCCTGCGCCGGACATGGCTATGAAAGTTGATGGCCACCAGCTGCAATGCTTTTTCGTAACGTGTCAGTGACCGCAACAGAGGCGGGCGGGACTCGTCGGAAGCAAAGGTCAGGGCAGCAAACCGGCCGCGATGATCATGCATGGATATCGTCAGGCCGCCGCGGATGCCAAACTCAGCCGCACTCTCCAGAATTTGTTGCTGCGAATTCGGCAGACAGTGCCGAGCGCGATCCACACCCCAATCGAAGGTATCCCAGCCTTGCAGCCCGCGCAGGATGACCGGATCAAGACTGTGGTACCGCTGTTGCAGATAACGTGATGTCCAGGATGAAGGATAGTTTGAGATCAATTGCGGGGCGTCGCCGGGGGCCGACGGGTAAGTGAAGTAGGCGAATAGCGGAAAATCGAAGCCGGCTGCAGCGAATGCCATTGCCTCACGGAGATCGGCAGCATCAACACTCGCAGACAGTTGCTCGACGAAGTTCTCAAACACGCGATGCATTTGCGCTTTGCGTAACCTCCGTGATCGCTCGATGCCAGGCAGAGACCTTGTTTTAAACGATCCCCGGACGGATACAGCGCGTGCCGAGAACCCCGTTAATCTGGTGAAACCCGTGATATTCTGACGTTGTCTATGAGCCGTGTGCCGCCGAGCCAGGCCGCGACAAGCAAGCGTGCCGGTCGGTCAAGGCTTGTCATCGGTCGCAGATCTGCCTCGTCGCGAAGTTCCAGGTATTCGACCTCGCGATAGCCCGCAGCCAGAATTGCTGCGCGCGCATCGGCAAGCGTTGGCAGGACGGGCGAGCCGCGGGCAAGCCGCTCAGCCGTCTGGAGCAATACCGATGGGAGCTTGGGGGCAACAGCACGCTCTGCTGGCGAGAGCCGGACATTGCGCGATGATAGTGCAAGACCGTCGGCTTCGCGGACTGTCGGACAAGGAACAATGGTGATTGGAATATCCAGGTCCCGGGCCATACGCCTGACTAGGTGAATTTGCTGAAAGTCCTTTTCGCCAAAGAAGCCGAAGTCAGCGCTGGTCTGCAGGAAGAGCTTGGCGACGACGGTCGCCACGCCATCGAAATGTCCCGGCCGGAAGGCACCGCACAGGCCCTCGCTGACACCGGACACCGAAACGGTCGTGGCGAAGGCCGCCGGATACATCTCCTCTGCATCCGGCGCATAAAGCAGGTGCGCGCCAAGCGGTGCCAGTTTGGCGGCATCCTCGTCCTCGGTGCTCGGATACGCGGCGAGATCGGCCTGGCTGTTGAATTGCTTCGGGTTGACGAAGAGCGTCACGATCACACGGTCTGCCTTCTCGAGTGCCGCGCGCACCAGGCTGAGATGGCCCTCATGCAGGACACCCATCGTTGGCACGACGGCAATCCTCACGCCCTCGCGGCGCCATGCGGCGACAATTTCGCGAAGCTGGTCAGCGCTCCTGACGATCGGCACGCTCACGCTGCTTCTCCGCTCTTGGTGGCGTCCGCGTCGGCGGGCTTGGGCGCATCGGCAAACACGTGCTCGGCGGCCGGAAACTGGCGCTCCTTCACTTCCCGCGCATAGGCCGCGATCGCAGCCGCAGCGGCCTCCCCCAGTTCAGCGTAGCGCTTGACGAATTTGGGCCGGAAGTCGCCGAAGAGGCCCAGCATGTCGTCGACGACGAGAATCTGGCCGTCACAGGCTGCCGAGGCACCGATGCCAATGGTCGGGGTCGCCACCTCCCCGGTAATCCGGCGGGCGAGCGCCTCGGGAACCTTCTCCAGCACGACCGCAAAGGCGCCCGCTTCGCTCACCGCAAGCGCGTCGCGCCTGATGCGCTCGGCATCCCCGCCTCTGCCCTGCACGCGGTAGCCACCGATGGTGTTGATCGACTGCGGCGTCAAGCCGACATGGGCCATGACCGGCACGCCGCGCGCGGCGAGGAAGCCGATCGTCTCTGCCATCGTTTCGCCGCCTTCGAGCTTGACGGCCGTGCAGCCGGTCTCCGACATGACGCGCGCAGCATTTCGGAAAGCCTGCTCTGGGCTTTCTTCGAAGGAACCGAACGGCAGGTCGACGACCATCAGCGCCTGCTTGATGCCACGGCGAACCGCCTGGCCATGCGTGATCATCATCTCCAGCGTGACACCGAGCGTCGAGGGCAGACCGTGGAGAACCATGCCGACGCTGTCGCCGACGAGCACCACATCACAATGGGGATCGACAAGCCGCGCGACTGGGGTGGTATAGGCGGTAAGGCAGACGAGCGGCGTCCCACCTTTGCGCGAACGAATATCCGGCGGTGTGATCGCCTTGGTGTCACCAAACGCACTCAATGGACCCTCCTTCCCCAACGTTACCAACCGCCGGTGTCGCGTTTGCCACATTTTTGTGCAAGTGCGAAGAGCTAAAAATGGCCGTGCAGCTGTGCGGTGTTGACGTGCGGACAGGCGCGCTTACACTTAAATCGATTCAGGCGCCCCGAGCTGGCCAACCACTTTCGCGAACATGGACGATCAGGCAATAGGACCCAGGAAAGACAGAGCCGCCGTCAAGGCCGACGAAGTCAAAGTGGACCTGATCGCCTTTGTCGTCGCCGTAAACGACAGTGAACCCTGTGTCCTCACCATCGGCCAGGCGGACACCCTGCCCTCCGGACCATTTGCGCTTGAGCACCGATCGCTGCAATCCGGTTTGAGGGGGTGGGTCGAGCAGCAGACCGGCCATCCGCTGGGGTATATTGAGCAACTCTACACCTTCGCGGATCGAGATCGCATCGGCGCCGAGCGCCAGCAGCGCGTCATCTCCATCAGCTATCTCGCATTGACCCGCAAGGAACAGGCAGCTGGCTCGCCCAAGTGCGGCTGGCAGAGTTGGTATGAATATTTTCCATGGGAGGACCACCGCTCGGGCACGCCTCCGGTCGTGCTGGACGTTCTGCGACCGCGCCTGATTGAATGGGCAGACGGCGTCAGCGACGCGGCCGCGCGACGTGAACGCTGGCAGCGGGCGACGATAGCCTTCGGCTTCGACGACCGCCTTTGGAACGAGGAACTCACGCTTCAACGCTATGAGTTGGTCTACGAAGCAGGCCTGGTCCAAGAGGCCGGAAGCGGACGGGACGCGACGCTGCCTCCGCTGGTGCCCAGCAAGTCTATGGTCGCCGATCATCGCCGCATCGTGGCGACCGGCATTGCGCGGCTGCGGTCCAAGATCAAATACCGGCCGGTCGTCTTTGAGCTGATGCCGCCGGTCTTCACGCTTTTGCAGCTGCAGCGAACCGTGGAGGCGCTCGCCGGCAGGCTCATCCACAAGCCGAACTTTCGCCGCCTGATCGAGCAGCAGGAGCTGGTCGAAGAGACCGGAGAGGCCACCACGGAGACCGGCGGCCGGCCAGCGAAGCTTTACCGGTTCCGCCACGCCGCTCTCGACGAGAGGGTCATCGCCGGGACAAAATTGCCGCTGGCGCGGGGTTGACATCCCTTATACTCACAGCAAGTATATGCTGGTTATTTTCAACTAGAGTATAAGCTGGAGGGGTCGATGAGCGCCATGCTGCCTACGGCCGCGTTTCTCTACGAGCGCGTCCGACGAGTGATCCCGCCGATTGAATGGCCGGCTTTCGTCGAGGATATCGAGGCGATCCTTGCACTGAAGCGCGAGCGCAACGCCATCATCCTGGCGCACAACTATCAGACCCCCGAGATCTTCCATTGCGTGGCCGACATCGTCGGCGACAGCTTGGCACTGGCCCGCACGGCTGCGACGATCGAGGCGCAAGTCATCGTGCTGGCCGGCGTGCATTTCATGGCCGAAACGGCCAAGCTCCTTAATCCGGACAAGACCGTGCTCATTCCGGATCTCAGCGCCGGATGCTCGTTGGCGGAATCGATCACGGCAGAAGACGTGCGCTTGATGCGCCAGCGTTATCCCGGCGTGCCGATCATCACTTATGTCAACACGTCGGCCGAAGTGAAAGCCGAGTCGGATATCTGCTGTACATCCGGCAACGCCAAGGCGGTCGTCCAATCCCTTGGCGTTCCCCAGGTGATCATGTTGCCGGACGAATATCTGGCCCAGAATATCGCCGCCCAGACCGATGTGCAGATCATCGCCTGGAAAGGGCATTGCGAGGTGCATGAGCGCTTTACACCGGCCGACATCCGCGAGTTGCGCGAAAGCCATCCCGGCGTGATCGTGCTCGCGCATCCCGAATGCCCGCCCGACGTCGTGGCTGAAGCAGATTTTTCCGGCTCGACCGCTGCCATGTCCGACTATGTCGAAAGGCAAAGGCCGCCACGTGTCGTGCTGATGACGGAATGCTCGATGAGCGACAACGTCGCGTTAGCGCACCCAGAGGTCGAGTTCATCCGGCCCTGCAATTTGTGCCCGCACATGAAGCGGATCACGCTTGCCAACATCCGCACGGCGCTCGAGCAGAACCACCATGTCGTAACCATCGAACCCGGGATCGCCGGGCGCGCGCGGCTTGCGGTCGAACGGATGCTGGCAATTTGAGCGCCGATATCCGCAGCTTCTTCGGGCGGCCCATCATCATCGGCGGCGGCATCGCCGGACTGATGACGGCGCTTCAACTGGCGCCGGAGCCGGTGCTTCTTCTGTCCAGGACGCTACTGGGAGCTGACAATTCGAGCACCTGGGCACAGGGTGGTCTGGCTGCAAGTTTCGGCGAAGACGACGATCCGGAACTGCACCTGGCCGATACGCTTGCCGCCGGGGATGGTCTCTGCGACACAGACGTGGCGAGCCGCATCCTCCAAGCCGCGCCCAAGGCGATAGAGGGGCTTGCGGGCTTTGGGGTTCCCTTCGACCGTACGTCGAAAGGATCACTGTGCCTCGGATTGGAGGCCGCACACAGCCGACGTCGCATCGTTCATGCGCATGGTGACGGCACCGGGCGTGAAATCATGCGTGCCCTGATCGCGGCTGTGCGTTCCACTCCGTCGATTGTTGTCGTGGAGGGCATGGAAGCGCGCCGGCTGGCGGTGCGAGAGAACGCGATCCGAGGCGTCTGGGCGAGCGGTTCGATAGGACCTGTCTTCTTCGGCTCACGGCGGGTCGTCCTCGCCACCGGTGGGATCGGGGGACTGTTTCTCGACACCACCAATCCTTGGGGCAGTTGCGGACAGGGCCTGGCGCTTGCGGCCCGCGCTGGAGCTGTTCTTGCCGACCTCGAGTTCATCCAGTTCCACCCGACCGCGCTTGACGGCCCGGAACGCCCTATGGTGCTGGTCAGCGAGGCCGTCCGCGGCGAAGGTGCTGCCCTGATCGACGAAACCGGCCAGGCTTTTCTCCAGAGCGTGCCAGGGGCGGAACTTGCGCCTCGTGATGTCTTGGCGCGCGCCGTCTGGAACCATCTTGCCAACGGCCACCGTGTTTTTCTCGACGCGCGGCAACGGCCTGGCCCGGAATTTGCTCGACACTTCCCGACAATCGCATCAGCCTGTCGTGGAGCCGGCATCAATCCCGCGCGCGATCTCATCCCCATTCGTCCGGCCCAACACTACCACATGGGTGGCGTTGCCGTGGACGGCTCCGGTAGGACGTCCGTCAAGGGGCTGTGGGCCTGCGGCGAAGTCGCTTCGACAGGACTGCATGGCGCCAACAGGCTCGCCAGCAATTCCTTGACCGAGGCCGTCGTGTGCGCCCGCTGGGTCGCTGAAAGTGTCGCCGGAACGCCTGCTCGCAGAACAAAGCCTGCGTTTGCGGACGTTTACCCATCGCCCGCTCCGACACCCGTGCGTGTTTTCCTGTCGCGCGCACTCGGCATCGTCCGGGATGGTGAAGGTTTGAAAGCAGCCGCACGTGCCTTATTGCCGCTCGCCGAAAGCAAGGACGCGGCCTCGGATGCGGCGGCTGTCGGGCTAATGATCGCGGTTGCCGCCTTGTTGCGCCAAGAAAGCCGCGGCGCTCATTACCGGACAGATTTTCCTCATCATGCGACTGTCGCCCGACGGTCCGAAATCACCCTCGAAGCCGCCTTGGCCGCTGCGCGGGAACTCGGAAACTCCCCAAGCCTCGAAGGGGCAAAGTGATGACGCTCTCACCGCTTCCCACGGTCATGCTTGAGCCGCTTGTAAGGGCAGCTCTTCTTGAAGACCTTGGCAGAGCCGGCGACTTGACCACGGAGGCCATCGTCCCGAAGGAACACCAAGCGGGAACCGTGTTGGCGGCGCGCCAGTCCGGAGTTGTCGCCGGCCTCGATCTGGCGATGCTCGCTTTCCGCTTGATTGATCCTGATGTCGAAATTTCGGTGGAGCGGGCAGACGGCTGCAATGTCATGGATGGAGAGGTCATTGCATCAGTGGTTGGCCCTGCCCGGGCCATTCTCACAGCCGAACGGACGGCACTCAATTTTTTGTGCCATCTGAGCGGCATCGCTACAGCAACGGCATCGATCGTCGCTGCGGTTCGTGGATATGGCGCGAAGATCGTCTGCACGCGCAAGACGACGCCCGGATTGAGGGCAGTCGAAAAGTATGCGGTGCGCGCAGGTGGCGGATCCAATCACCGCTTCGGCCTCGACGACGCAATTCTGATCAAGGACAACCACATCGCCATCGCAGGCGGCGTTCGCCCGGCGCTCGAGCGAGCACGAAGACGGGCCGGTCATCTCGTCAAGATCGAAGTCGAGGTCGATACGCTGGCCCAGTTGGAGGAGGTACTTGGCTTCGCTCCCGATGCGGTTCTGCTCGACAACATGTGCCTCGCCGATCTTCGCCGCGCCGTCGCAATCGTTGGCGGCCGTGCTATCACCGAGGCTTCTGGCGGGATCGCATCCGATACAGCGCGAGCGATTGCCGCGACCGGCGTTGATCTGATTTCAGTCGGCCGACTGACCCACAGCGCGCCGATCCTGGATATCGGCCTCGACTATTGGGGCTCATGATTGCCTGAGGAACGAACAGGATCGAATCAACTGTCCTTTCCGATCGTCGTCAATCAGACAGCAAAGCAAGGCAGAACCGGAGGAACAGCATGGACATGCAAACAGCCAGTCCAACGCAGACATCGCCACAGGCTCAATCCCCTGACCCTGGAGCGTGGACCCTGGAGAAGGCTCAGGCACTTCACGATGCCCCCTTCAACAATCTCCTCTTCCTCGCGCAAACCGTGCACCGCCAGAATTTCGATCCCAACAAGGTCCAGCTCAGCCGGCTTCTCAGCATCAAGACGGGCGGATGCCCGGAGGATTGCGGCTATTGCAGCCAGTCGGCGCATCACGAGACCGGCCTGAAGGCGTCGAAGCTGATGGAGGTCCGGCGCGTCGTCGCCGAGGCGGAGAAAGCGCGTGACTCCGGCGCAACCCGCTATTGCATGGGCGCGGCCTGGCGAAACCCCAAGGCGCGCGACATGGATGCGGTCGTGGCGATGGTCGAAGGCGTCAAGGCGCTGGGCATGGAAACCTGCATGACGCTCGGCATGCTCGATCTTGAGCAGGCGGCTCGCCTCAAACAGGCTGGCCTCGACTATTACAACCACAACATCGATACGTCGGAACGCTACTACAGCGAGATCATCAGCACGCGGAGCTTTGCCGACCGGCTGGAGACGCTCGAGCACGTTCGCCAATCCGGCATCAAGGTCTGCTGCGGCGGTATTGTCGGCATGGGCGAGGAGCCGGTGGACCGGATCGACATGCTCGTGACGCTGGCCAACCTGCCGGAACATCCGCAAAGCGTTCCGATCAACATGCTGATCCCGATCGCCGGCACCCCGCTTGCCGACGCCAAGCCCATCGAGCCGATCGAATTCGTGCGCGTGATCGCGCTGGCGCGCATCATGATGCCGAAATCGCATATCCGTCTCTCCGCCGGCCGCACGGCCATGACCGACGAGATGCAGGCGCTGTGCTTTTTTGCCGGCGCCAACTCGATCTTCGTCGGCGACACGCTGCTGACGGCGGACAATCCCGGCGAGGACAAGGATACCCTGCTGTTCCGGCGCCTCGGCATCGAGCCGATGGACCTCGAGGCGCAATGAACGGGGCACCGCTTGCCCGCTATGAGGCGACCTTGCAGGGACTGGCGCGCAAGGACCGGCTGCGGACGCTGAAGCCGCGCGCCGGGCTCGACTTCTCGTCGAACGACTATCTCGGGCTTGCCGCCTCCAAAAGACTTGGCGAAGCGGTTGTGGCGGCGATTGCGCGGGGCACGCCGGTTGGCGCCACCGGGTCGCGGCTGTTGCGCGGCAATGCACCGGAACACGAGCAGCTCGAGGCAGACGCGGCAGCATTCTTTGGAGCCGACGGCGCGCTATTCTTCGGCAGCGGCTACATCGCCAACTTCGCTCTGCTGACTGCGCTGCCGCAGAAGGGCGACCTTTTGGTCCTCGATGAGCTCGCCCATGCCAGCATGCATGAGGGTGCGCAGGCCGGGCGCGCCGAGTTCAAGCTGGCCGCGCACAACGACGTCGATGCTGTCGAGGATGCGATCACGTGTTGGCGCGCCGAAGGCGGCATGGGATGCGTCTGGATCGCGGTGGAAAGCCTTTACAGCATGGATGGCGACTGCGCGCCTTTGGAGAGCCTGGTCGCGCTTGCCGATCGGCACGAGGCATTCCTCGTCGTCGACGAGGCGCACGCCACCGGCGTCTGGGGACCGGACGGCCGGGGGCTGGCCGCCGCTTTCGAGGGCCGCGACAACATCGTCGCGCTCCACACCTGCGGCAAGGCGCTCGGCGCATCTGGTGGGCTCGTGACCGGGCCGAGGACACTGTGCCAGTATCTGATCAACCGTTGCCGGCCATTCATTTACGCCACCGCGCCATCGCCGCTGATGGCGGTCGCGGCGCGCGAAGCGCTCGCAATGCTCGCCGACGAGCCTATGCGGCGTGTTCAGCTGCATGAACGCGTTGCCCTCGCAGGCCGCCAATTGGTCGATCGCTGCGGTGTGATGCCAAGTGGCTCTCAGATCCAGCCCTTGGTGATCGGCGATGTCAGGCGCACCATGGCAATGGCGGCGCGCCTGCAGGCCCGCGGCTTCGACATACGCGGCATTCGTCCGCCGACCGTGCCCGAGGGCACGTCGCGGCTGCGCATCTCACTGACGCTCAATATCGGCGAAGCCGACATTTCCGCCATGGTCGAGGCGCTCGTCGAGGTGTTGGCGCAGACATGACCGGAGGCGACATGACCAAGCGCATCGTCATCACCGGAACAGACACCGGAATTGGCAAGACGGTGTTTTCGGCCGGGCTTGCCGGCCTGCTTGACGGCTTCTACTGGAAGCCGGTGCAATCGGGCCTCGACGGCGAGACCGACAGCGAGGCGGTTGCGCGACTTGCCGGGCTGCCGTCGGGGCGCGTGCTGCCGGAAGCCTACCGCTTGAAGAGCCCGCTTTCGCCGCATCGTTCGGCCGAAATCGACGACGTTTCGATCGAGGCTGCCGATCTTTCGTTTCCGGTCCTGCCGACACCGCTCGTCATCGAAGGCGCCGGCGGGCTGATGGTGCCGCTGAACCGCCGGACAAGGTTCATCGACATATTCGAGCAATGGCAGTTGCCGGTCATTCTGTGCGCCCGCACCGCGCTCGGAACAATCAATCACACCCTGCTGTCGATCGAGGCCCTGCGGGCGCGCGCTATCCCGCTGGCTGGCATCGCCTTCATCGGCGATGAGATGACCGATACGCAACGGACGATCGTGGAATTCGGCGACGTGCCGCAACTCGGCAGGCTGCCGCACCTCGATCCGCTAACGGACAAAACGCTGAGACAAGCGATGATTGCCGGCTTCGACCTCGCTTTGATTGCCGGAGGCGAATGATGCCGCATTCCCGTGTGTGGCATCCCTTCACCCAGCACGCGCTCGAGCCGGCAATCCCTGAAATCGTCCTGACTGAAGGCGCCTATCTCCACAAAGCCAATGGCGTGCGCATTCTGGACGCCATTTCCTCCTGGTGGGTCGTCACACATGGCCACCGCCATCCCCGCATTATAAAGGCAATCGAGACGACCGCCTCGAGCCTCGACCAGATCATCTTCGCAGGTTTCACGCACGAGCCTGCCGAATGCTTGGCCAAGGCGCTTGTCGGACTCGCTCCCGCCGGACTCGACTGGGTGTTCTATTCCGACAGCGGCTCGACCAGCGTCGAAGTCGCGCTGAAGATGGCGCTCGGCTATTTCCGCAACATCGGCGCGCCGCGCTCGCGCATCGTCGTCATGGAGCACAGCTATCACGGCGACACGATCGGCACGATGAGCGTCGGTGCCCGTGGCGTGTTCAACGCCGCCTACGAACCCTTGCTGTTCGAGGTCGACACCATTCCCTTCCCGGCCGCCGGCCGCGAGCAGGAAACGCTGGATAGATTCGAGGCCGTCAGCCGCGACCGGCGCGCCGCCGCGCTGATCATCGAACCGCTGGTGCTTGGCGCCGGCGGCATGCGGATGTATCCGGCCTCGGTTCTGACCGGATTGAAGAAGATCGCCGAAGCCTCCGGCACGCTGCTGATCGCCGACGAGGTGATGACCGGCTGGGGCCGCACCGGGAGCATGTTCGCCTGCGAGCAGGCATCGATTTCTCCGGATATCCTGTGCACCTCGAAGGGCCTGACCGGTGGCACCATCCCGCTGGCGGCCACACTCGCCACCGATGCCATCTTCCAGGCTCACTATTCGACGGACAGGAAGAAGACCTTTTTCCACTCGAGTTCCTACACCGCCAATCCGATTGCCTGCGCGGCAGCACTCGCCAATGTCGAGATCTGGCAGGACGAGCCGGTGGCCGAGCGGATCGCGGCCCTGAGCGCGAAGCAGGCCGCCGGGCTTAGACGCTTTCGCGACAATCCCTACTTCACCGACAAGCGGACGACCGGCACGATTGCGGCGCTCGATCTTCGCGCCGGCTCAGCCGGTTATCTGGCCGAAATCGGCCCGAAACTGCGCGCTTTTTTCCTCAAGCGCGGGCTCCTTGTGCGCCCGCTCGGCAATGTCCTCTATCTTCTCCCGCCTTATTGCATCACCGGCGAGGAGCTGGACGGGCTCTATGACGCCATCGAGGAAGCCGGCGAACGCTTCGGTTCGAGGCCATGAGCAGGTCGTCGCGCCTTCTCGGGTTTGGCCATCATGCGCCTGGGCGAAAGGTGGCCAATGCCGAAATCGAGAACAATCTCGGCCTCGAACCGGGCTGGATCGAGCGGCGCACCGGAATTCGTTCGCGCTTCTGGGCAACGGACGAAGACACGCTGTCTGGCTTGGCCACGCAAGCCGGCGACATGGCTTTGGCGAACGCCGGCATTGCGCGCCACGACATCGGTCTGCTGTTACTTGCCACCTCGACGCCCGATCACCTCCTGCCGCCCAGCGCGCCCCTGGTCGCACATCGGTTGGGGCTGGGCCGCGCCGGCGCTGTCGATCTGACCGGCGCCTGCGCCGGCTTCATCTATGCGCTGATGTTCGCGGACGGATTTACCCGCCTGCACGGCAAAGCGAGCCTTGTTATTGCCGCCAACATCCTCAGCCGCCGCATCAATCCCGCTGAGCGCGCCAGCGCCGTGCTGTTTGCCGATGCCGCCGGCGCCGTGGTGATCGGTCTGTGCGAGGATACTGATCGGGGGATCCTCGGTGCCTCGGTGGATTCGGACGGCTCGCGATACGGGCTGATCCAGATTCCCGCAGGAGGAAGCAACAAGCCGTTCCACGGTGACCTCGACCTCGCGCAAACCCGAATGACGATGACCGACGGCCGCGAAGTGTTCGCAAAGGCCGTCGAGATGATGACCGATTGCTCGATAAGCGCGCTAGCCGCTGCCGGAGTGCAACCACAGGATGTCGGCCGGTTCGTGCCGCATCAGGCCAATGCTCGCATTTTCGGCGCGGTCGGAAGAAACCTCGGCATTGCGGACCAAGCAATTGTCAAGACGATTGCCGAATACGGCAACTCTTCGGCCGCGACGGTCCCGCTGTCGCTCTCGCTCGCCAACCAGATGAAGCCATTCCAGCCAGGAGAGAAAATCCTTCTGGCGGCGGCGGGTGCGGGTCTCAGCGGCGGCGCTCTCGTGGTTGGAATCTAGCCGGCCGGCTCACGCGCGCAGGATCGGTCATGAATGGCAATAGGAGCAACAGAACCAATGCCAAAATGGCCTTCTGAAGCTCGACATGACCAAGCTGACGCAGCACGACCCGTGCGAGCCTCTGGATGAGTTCAAATGCAACACCCGTTGCACCAATCGTACCATCTGAATAAAGCTCAATTACAAAGGGTGAGCCGCCCCATATATGTCGGATACCCGACATTGTTCACATAAAAGGCTCGATGCTTACACGCTCTTTGCTGGCTGCTCTTTGCTGTCTTCTCTTTTCTCTTTGCTCTTTGCTCTTCCGTCTTGACTAGCAGGAGCCTGCGGCTTATCTCATTGCCGCGTTAGCACTCGCTTCGGCTGAGTGCTAGGCATGCTCCGGCAACGGAGCACCGTTCAACATCCGCACCAAGGAAATCCAAAAATGGCAAAGTCGAATTTCCGGCCGCTGCATGACCGCGTGGTCGTACGCCGGGTCGAATCCGAATCCAAGACCGCCGGCGGGATCATCATCCCGGATACGGCGAAGGAAAAGCCGCAGGAAGGCGAGATCATCGCCGTCGGCTCCGGCGCTCGCGACGAAGCCGGCAAGCTGGTCCCGCTGGACGTCAAGGCCGGCGACCGCATCCTGTTCGGCAAGTGGTCGGGCACCGAAGTCAAGCTCAATGGCGAAGACCTTCTGATCATGAAGGAATCCGACATTATGGGCATCATCGGCTGATTATCGGCCTCACCGTCAACTGAATTTCGGGCTTGATCGCAAGCCCCTGCCAGGAGCTAAAAAATGGCTGCCAAAGACGTAAAATTCTCCCGCGACGCCCGCGAGCGCATGCTTCACGGCGTCAACATCCTCGCCGACGCGGTGAAGGTGACCCTCGGTCCCAAGGGCCGCAACGTCGTCATCGACAAGTCGTTCGGCGCACCGCGCATCACCAAGGACGGCGTCACCGTCGCCAAGGAAATCGAACTTTCCGACAAGTTCGAAAACATGGGCGCGCAGATGATCCGCGAAGTTGCTTCGAAGACCAACGACATCGCCGGTGATGGCACCACGACCGCGACCGTTCTGGCGCAGTCGATCGTCCAGGAAGGTAACAAGGCGGTTGCCGCCGGCATGAACCCGATGGACCTGAAGCGCGGCATCGACCTGGCCGTGACCGAAGTCGTCGCGGCTCTCGGCAACGCTGCCAAGAAGATCAAGACCTCCGAGGAAGTTGCCCAGGTCGGCACGATCGCCGGCAATGGCGACGAGTCGGTCGGCAAGATGATCGCCGAAGCGATGCAGAAGGTCGGCAATGAAGGCGTCATCACGGTTGAGGAAGCCAAGACCGCCGAGACCGAGCTTGAAGTCGTTGAAGGCATGCAGTTCGACCGCGGCTATCTCTCGCCCTACTTCGTCACCAACGCCGAGAAGATGGTTGCGGATCTGGAAGACGCCTACATTCTTCTCCACGAGAAGAAGCTCTCCAACCTGCAGGCCATGCTGCCGATCCTCGAGGCCGTCGTGCAGACCTCGAAGCCGCTGGTCATCATCTCGGAAGATGTCGAAGGCGAGGCCCTGGCCACGCTGGTCGTCAACAAGCTGCGTGGCGGCCTGAAGATCGCTGCCGTCAAGGCGCCGGGCTTCGGTGATCGCCGAAAGGCCATGCTGGAGGACATCGCCATCCTCACCGGTGGCCAGGTCATTTCGGAAGACCTCGGCATCAAGCTCGAGAATGTCGGCCTCAACATGCTCGGCCGCGCCAAGAAGGTGTCGATCTCCAAGGAGAACACCACCATTGTCGACGGCGCCGGCAAGAAGGAAGAGATCCAGGGCCGCGTCGCCCAGATCAAGCAGCAGATCGAGGAGACCACCTCGGACTACGACAAGGAGAAGCTGCAGGAACGTCTCGCCAAGCTGGCGGGCGGCGTTGCCGTCATCCGCGTCGGCGGTGCGACCGAGATCGAAGTCAAGGAAAAGAAGGACCGCGTCGACGACGCCCTCAACGCGACCCGTGCGGCCGTCGAAGAAGGCATCGTGCCCGGCGGCGGCGTCGCCCTGCTGCGCGCTTCGCTGGCCATCACCGTCACCGGCGCCAACTCCGACCAGACCGCCGGCATCGCCATCGTGCGTCGCGCGCTGCAGGCTCCGGCTCGCCAGATCGCCGCCAACGCCGGTGCGGAAGCATCGATCGTTGCCGGCAAGATCCTTGAGAACAAGGGCGCGACCTTCGGTTACAACGCCCAGACCGGCGAATATGGCGACATGATCGCCATGGGTATCGTCGATCCGGTCAAGGTTGTGCGCACAGCCCTGCAGGACGCGGCCTCGGTCGCCGGCCTGCTGGTCACCACCGAAGCGATGATCGCGGAGGCTCCGAAGAAGGAGTCGGCTGGCGGCGGCATGCCGGCTGGTATGCCCGGCGGTGGCATGGGCGGCATGGGCGGTATGGATTTCTAATCCAGCTATCAACCTACAGATACGGAAAAGGGTGGCAGCAATGCCGCCCTTTTTTGTGTGCCGAGAATGATCGACAGCTTTAGACGTGCAAGTCCTCTTACCCAGCCTGATGGCGGCGAAGGGTTAGCGAAGCGCAACGCGTCGTCGTAAGGGGGGTCTGGCCGTGTCCTTTCGTTCAGCCGCTGGTCGAAACTCACGATGATCGTGCTGCCTTCCGCCGTACCGTCGATCTTTACAGGGCTGCGAGAAGGCCTTCAACGGCTGGCAGACCCTGGTTGCGGTAGAACTCATCGCATCGTTCGAAGGGCTCCGATACCTGATGGCCTATGGTCGTCAGCTCTTTCAATTGGAACCTCGTTCTTTCGGCCATGATCGTGGTCGGCCTGACCGGATTGGTGATCCACGGCCTGCTCACGCTTGCCTGAAACCATCTGCAACGCTGGCGTCCGGAGACCCACGATGAGCCTGATCACGATTGCAGGTCGGGATAGGCTGTCGCACGGCGCTTCCATCGCACCGCCGCCCTTCCGCTCCATCGGCCGACATCTGCGGCCGCTTGCGGTGCCGATGGCGATGCTCGCGATTTGGGAGTTGCTCGCCCATGCCGGCGCTGCTGACCCACGTTTTCTACCGCGGCTGGGAGAGGTGGCGGCCCGCGGCATGGCAGAGTTCAGCCGAGGTGGCCTCGGCTCCAATCTTCTGGCGAGCCTGGAACGTGACCTGATCGGTTTCGTGTGTGGCAGTGTGGCGGAATCGCGCTTGGTCTGGTGATCGGATTTTCCCGCCTCATCGAACGCCTGAGAGGCTCATGGTCGCGGTTGTATTACCGCTATTACGTGACCTGATCACGTTGACGATGCCAGCACCTTCATTGGCCACTTTCTGGACCATGTACGTCACATCAGGCTCCTCCGCCCGATCGACACGAGCCGGCTCTGTAACCAAGCCGCCGTCATATGGCGGTTCCACGACGGCACTGGCGGCAGTCGTCTTCTCAGCGGCTACAGGTGGACGTTTCAGCATGACGCAAACGAATCCGATGGTGGCAAGGACAGGCAGACCAAGCACCGCGTAGAAGCCGTACTCCGCTGGAGTGCGCCTCGGAAGTGGAGCGACAACGGCCTGATTTGTCTTGCCGTGCCGACATTGTCAGCACGCTTTTCGAAGCCTCTGAATTTCTTAGTGTCCATCCCAGCTCGACTTCCGACCATCCCCATTTCCGGCTGCCCGCGGCACGGCAGCCCTTGGCCTCTAGCTGCGCTCGAGCGGATCAGCGTGCCGTCCGCCTCCTCTGGCTGATCAAAATGTCTGCACCCATTTGGCAATGGCCGCTTCGCGCAAAAGTTTTCCCCCGTGAGCCGACTTTCCGAATTGGCTTAACTTCCAAATCTGTGGCTTTGCCTGCATTGCGGAGCGCGGAGTTCCGACCACTCGCCCAAGGGTATGCCATGGCGTTTCGTCTCTTTGTTCCGATCCTTGCCGGTGCAACCCTGCGCGAGCGGCTGCTCGCCTGTATGGGGGCCATGATCGGCATCGCATTGACTGGCGTGATCAGTGCGCTGGCGAACGGGTCTGGCCCACATGTCGCACTGCTGGTTGCTCCAATGGGAGCATCGGCCGTGCTGCTCTTTGCCGTACCTTCAAGCCCGCTGGCGCAACCTTGGTCGATTATCGGTGGCAATACGATTTCGGCGCTGGTCGGGGTGATCGTGGCGCATTTCGTGCATGAACCCGTCCTTGCTACCGGCATTGCGGTGGCGCTGGCCATCGCCGCCATGTCGTTCACGCGCTGCCTGCATCCGCCGGGTGGCGCCGCCGCCTTAACCGCGGTGTTCGGCGGACCGGCCGTCTTCAGCTCGGGCTTGCTGTTTCCCTTCGTTCCGGTAGCGCTGAACTCGATCGTGCTGGTCGCACTCGGCTACGGCATCCATAAACTGTCGCGGCGCAACTATCCGCATGTGGCGCCCCCCGCCCTTAAAAGCGCGCATGGAACCATCGATCCGCCGGCGCGGGAGCGGGTCGGCTTCCAGCCCGAGGATATCGATGCCGCGCTCGGCGCGCTGGAGGAAACCTTCGATATCGACCGCAACGATCTTGAGCGGCTGCTACGGCAGGTCGAGTTGCAGGCGATGGTGCGCTCCCACCGGACCCTGCTGTGCGAGGACATCATGTCGCGCGATGTGATTTCGGTCGATGAACATGCGCCTGCCGACCAGGCGCGTCATTTGCTGCTCGATCACAACATCCGGACGCTGCCGGTGACCGACGCCGGGGGCGGGCTGGTCGGTGTAGTTGGCCTGCGCGAGCTGACGAAGGCGACCGACACGGTGAGGGCTGTGATGTCGAAGGCTGGCACCGCCTCTCCCGATACGCCGGCGATGAGCCTGCTGCCGGTGCTCACCGACGGCCGCAGCCATGCCGTGGTCATCGTCGATGCCGAGCGACGCATTATTGGGCTGATCACCCAGACCGACCTGCTGGCGGCGGCAGCGCGCGTGCACATGGCCGACACAACGCTGGCAGCGGCACAAAATAGTTCCGCTGCTCAATCCGGGAACCCGATGGGGCGCCGGGATAGCGGTATTAAGTGCGGCCTTCCGCCTAAGACAATTCCTTTTTACGAGTAGATCAACCCTGAAACGCGACCGCGTGCTCAGGCATCTGGTTCACGTAGGCCAAGTACGACTGCAACAACGGAACACTCTTCAACCTTGCCGGTGGCCAGAGCCAGTCCGCTATGTCGACCAAAGGCGCGGACTACAAGTGGGTCAAGTGTCCTTTCCGATCGTCATCACAGCAAACACCCTTACGGCAGAACCGGAGGAACAGCATGGACATGCAAACAGCCAGTTCAATGCAGACATCGCCACAGCCTCAATCCCCTGACCCTGGAGCGTGGACCCTGGAGCGTGGACCCTGGAGAAGGCTCAGGCCCTTCACGATGCCCCTTCAAAATCTCCTCTTCCTTGCGCAAACCGTGCACCGCCAGAATTTCGATCCCAACAAGGTCCAGCTCAGCCGGCTTCTCAGCATCAAGACAGGCGGCTGCCCGGAGGATTGCGGCTATTGCAGCCAGCGTATCAGAGGGCATCGCGATAAAAGTACGCCAAACAACGCTAAGGGAGAACAAACGGTGATCTGATTTCGTTCGACGCTCGTTTTCGAGAGCCGCTCTGGGTCGTTCGCAATCAACTGTGTAGGCCAGCGGAGCGAGCAAGGAGCGCCAGATCTGGACAGGGCTGAGTGGGGTGTTTTTCCCGAAAGGTGGGGGCCATGCCCTAAGGGACACGAGATGTAGTGGACTCGTCGATCCGCGCGGTTTCGATTCGCGCACCCGGGCACAACGCTTGGATAAGTCCCATCAGACGCTCTCCGGTGGCCGTCATCTGTTTAGCTGACATTGGGCCGAGGGCTTCCAGCACGAGCCACATGGCGCGGGTATTGACCGTGACCATGGTGCGCCGCCCCTGCCGCCAGTTCCAGCGGCGGCACGTGACACCGCCATCATCGCACCAGATGACTTCGCCCGGTTCGGGATGCTCGGTTACCATTTCACCTTGCTGGATCGTGTCGAATGGCTCCGCTCCCTTCGCAATTAAAAGTCTCGGGACCCCCTGGTAAAGATCGAGATCCTCCCCGCCAACCGGAACGCCATACAACACGCTGACGGCATTGTAGGCATCAACCAGTGGGGATATCCGCGGGAGAGAGCCATCTTTCCGCACACGCTTGAGAAGCGCGGCGGCCGAGCACGGCGATCGATTGGCTTTTGTGCCGAAAGCCGCGTAGGCAACGGCCCACGCCGCAAGATGCGCGTCCCTTTGGGCGTCATCGCGAAGCGCGGCCTGTTCCGCCGCCGCAATCGTGTCGTTCAACGCCTGTGCATCCGGCACGTCGATTTCAGCGTTCCGTACCACAATGCTGATCAGATGAAAATCCGGGTAGCGGGCCTTGATCTCGGGGGCAATCAATGGGCGGGAAAGACATGGGATGCTCTTTTCTCATGGGGAGGCTTTGCGCTGGCGGTCGTTCGGGAGATGTATGAAGAAGGGTGCTTGTCGAGCGTCCAGATCTTCTGGCATCGGCGTGGTGCATGCCGCACCATGCGCTGGATAATTCCATCATTCGGCCGTGGACAAGGCCTGGTAGAGATCGACGATTATGTCTTGCGGGTGCTCGAGCCCGACCGAGATGCGCAGCAACCCCGCCGGAGCAATCGACTTTGGTCCTTCTACAGAGGCCCGATGCTCCATCAGCGAATGCGTGCCTCCAAGGCTCGTGGCCCGCACCACAAGATTGAGCCGCCCAGCGACCGTCATGGCTGCCTCGGCGCCGCCTCGAACGATGAAGGAAAGCATGGCACCGTAGCCAGACATCTGCCGCCCGGCCAACTCATGGCCCGGGTCATCGGGCAGGTCCGGAAAGAGAACACTTTCGACTGCCGGATGTTTGCCCAGCGTTTCGGCGACTTTCTGGGCGCCGTCACAGTGGGCTCGCATGCGAACCGGCAAAGACTGCAGCCCACGAAGTGCCAGCCAGCAGTCGAAGGGAGCCGCGACGCTTCCCTTGTGCCGCTGGATCATGCGCAGGGGGCGTTCCAGAGACGCGGCGTCCGGCAAGACGACGACCCCAGCCATCATATCGGAATGGCCACCTATGTATTTCGTTGCCGAATGCATCACGGCATCGGCCTCCAATTCGAACGGGCGCTGGAGGACGGGCGTCGCCCAGGTGTTGTCAACCACCGCAATCGCACCGGCCTCGTGCGCTTTGTCGCAAGCCGCCCGGATATCCACGACACGGATGAGCGGGTTCGAGGGGGTCTCGATCCACACGAGGCCCGTGGGGGCGGCACCCACGGCCGTGCGCAGCGCGTCCAGGTCGCGCATGTCGACGGCGACGAAGTCGAACCGGCTTCCGATATCGGTTTCGTCAATCAGCGATCGGATGCCGAAATACATGTCGTCCGGCACGACAATACGATTGCCCTTGCGGGGGTGCGCCTCGAACACCGCCGTAATGGCGGCCATGCCAGACTAGAAGGCGACAGCGGCGTGACCTCCTTCAAGCGCGGCCATCGCCGTTTCGAACGCGTTCCGCGTCGGGTTGGCATCCCTGATATATTCATAGCTCGACGGGTAGCCACCGTCCGCACTCCGTTCGAAGGTCGTACTGGGATGGAAGGGGATCGTGACGGCGCCGGTGAAAGGATCGACACCCCGACCCGCATCGCTTTGGTTTCCAGTTGCATGGAGCACCTCCTTAGGTGGATCTGAGAAGGAAGACGGCAGGAATGGCCAAAAGCAGACCGATTCCCTGTGTCATTGAAGGCCGCTCGCGCAGGACCTTAATGGCCAGCACGATCATCGCGACCGGATAGCGAGGCGACGGCCGCGGTTTCGGCCAATCCTCGGTGGCGAAAGCCACCATCAGCAACAGGTTTGCAATTCCATCGAGAAGGCTGGCCACGGCGGCAATGCTGAGGCCGCGCGGGCAAGACGCGTGGCTTCGGCACCCCGGGCGGCGACACCGCCAAGAAAGTCGCCCGCACCGAATGCGACGGCAGCGAGACCTGCAGCCATCACTCTCATGCGTGGAACACCGCAGGATGCGTGGGGCAAATCGCGGATGCGTGTCCACCCGCCCCATTGCGGGCCGTGGTTCCTGCTGAACGGCAATTGCTCCACAGACGATGAGCCGGCGCATCTTCATCGATCCCTGGGTTTGATGACGCGGTTGAAGGGTCCGCCCCGGTCGACGCCGCGCGGAACTCCGGTTGCTCGTGCGCGATGCCGTCGATCCGGCTGATCAGCCCGTGAATGTCGCCCAGCACCCAGAGGTCTCTCACCTTGCCGTCCTCGAATGTGAAGATCGGCATGCCGTACCACCACACGTGCCGACCGGTGGGCGCGCGACCGAACAGCGGACGGCGATGGATTCCGTGGAAGCGGAGCTTCGCCGAGACCCGATTTCCTTCCTCGATCATTTCCAGGATGTCGGATGTGTAGTGATCGAGAGAGCTTGTCACCCATCTGACATAGTCAGCGAACCCACTGTGCCCCACGAGAACCGGGCCGAGCGACCCGCGGAAAGTGAACCCCTCATGAAAGATTGCCGGGATCAAGTCGACGGCCGCGTGATCCCAATGTCCTTGTAGAACACCCGGACGATCTCCTTCTGCGGGCTGAGCTCGATGTCATCGAACGTCATCACCTTCTCGTGCTCATCGGGCGCGATACTCATGAATGCCTCCTTTTGCCGCTGGATATCGAGCGTTCGAACCGGAACGCCTGTGGAACCAGCCGATCCGCTACCGGCCACGGACCATCCGGTAGCTCATGGTCAGGGCAGCGCCTTCCGGTAGCGAATAGCCGGTCCCGCACTGACCGCCTGTGCCGCATGTACGATGGCGTTGGTGTCTAGGCCGTGGTGACGGTAGAGGTCCGCAATCGTGCCGGTCTGACCAAAGTGCTCGACCCCAAGCGCCTTGACGCGATGCCCGTTCACGCCGCCGATCCACGCAAGCGTCGCCGGGTGACCATCAATTGCGGTAACGATCCCGCAATCTCGCGACAGCGGCGCCAGCATCCGCTCGACGTGGCTAAGGGCGCCGGTCATTCCGCGCTGGCGGGCACGCTCCGCTGCCTGCCAGCCCGCGTTCAGCCGGTCGGCTGACGTGATTGCCATCAGCCCGACGTCGCGCCGGTCCTCTGCCAGAAGCCCCGTCGCTGCAATCGCCTCCGGCGCGACAACGCCTTGATAAGCGATCACCACGCTGGCGTTCGGCCCAGGCGGTCGCAGCCAATAGGCGCCATTGACGATATCCCGTGCCAGGTCCGGCCTCATGTCGCGGAGCGGCTGCTCGAGCGGCCGGGTGGACAAGCGCAGATAGACCGACCCTCCGGTCTGATCACGCAGCCATGTCGTCTCGTCCGGATCTCCTTCGCCGTTGCGCTGCATGTAATCGAACGCGAAGCGCATGATCACGGACAGCTCGTCGACGAAGGCCGGTTCGAAGGCGCAAAGCCCATCCTGCGCCATGCCGATCAGCGGGGTGCCGATCGATTGGTGCGCCCCGCCCTCCGGCGCCAGCGTCACGCCGGAGGGCGTGGCGACCAGCATGAAACGCGCGTCCTGGTAGCAGGCATAATTCAGTTGATCGGCGGAACGATAGATGAACGGGTCGTAGACCGTCCCGATCGGCAGCAGACGGACGCCGTTGATCGAATGCGATAGTCCGAGCGCCCCGAGCATGATCATCAGGTTTGACTCTGCGATCCCGAGTTCCAGGTGCTGCCCCTTCGGTCCGAACTCCCAACTGTAGGTGGAGGGGATGCGTTCGGCCTTGAAGGTGTCGGCCATGGTCTCGCGGGCAAAAAGGCCGCGCCGGTTGACCCAGCCCCCGAGATTGGTCGAGACCGTCACATCGGGCGAGGTGGTGACAATGCGTTCGGCAAGTGGACTCTGCTCGCGAGCGATGTCGGTCAGAATCTGACCGAAGCCCATCTGGGTCGACAGCGGCTTGCCGGGCTGTCCCGGCAACGGAAGGGTTGCGGGCACCGGCACTGACGGCGCTGACAACCGCCGACGCCCCTCACCGAAGAACGGCACCTTGGCGAGGAAGGCGTCAAGCTCCGCTTCCGGCAGGGTGGCGGCGGCCCATTTGTCCCACTCCTCACCCGGCTTGACGGCCATTTGCCGGCGGAAACCTTCCATGTGCGCAGGCGTCATCTGTCCCGCATGGTTGTCCTTGTGTCCGGCAAGCGGCAGACCGTAGCCCTTGATGGTGTAGCAGATGAAGCAGACGGGCCGGTCATGGCTGGAAGCCGCTTCGAAGGCTTCGAGGAGGCTCGGCATGTCATGCCCGCCAAGGTTCGTCATGAGTGCCTGCAACGCGTCGTCGGAGCGGCGTTCAATCAGGGCGGCGACCGGCCCCTGATCTCCGATCTCGTCGAGGAGCCGCTTGCGCCAGGCAGCACCCCCTTGGAAGGTCAGCACCGCATAGAGCTGGTTGGGACACCGCTCGATCCACTCACGCAGCTTCTCGCCCCCCGGCTCAGTGAAGGCTGCCTCTTGCTGCGCACCATGGCGCAGGATCATCACATCCCAGCCGAAATTGCGGAAAATCTGCTCGAACCGCTGCCAGAGGCCCTCCCGGATCACGGCGTCGAGCGACTGGCGGTTGTAGTCCACGATCCACCAGCAGTTCCGTAGCCCGTGCTTCCAGCCCTCGATCAGGGCTTCGTAGATGTTGCCCTCGTCCATTTCGGCATCGCCGATCAGGCTGATCATCCGACCCTCGGGGCGGCCCTTCATCCAGCCATGGGCCGAGACGTAGTCCTGCACCAGCGAGGAAAACAGCGTCTGCGCGACGCCGAGACCCACCGACCCGGTCGAGAAATCGACATCGTCGATGTCTTTGGTCCGCGAAGGGTAGCTTTGGGCGCCCTTGTAGCCGCGAAAGTTCATGAGCTTTTCACGGGTCTGGTTGCCGGCGAGATACTGGAGTGCGTGGAAGATCGGCGCCGCGTGAGGTTTGACCGCCACCCGGTCCTGCGGGCGCAGCACCGATCCGTAGAGTGCAGTCATGATCGTGCTCAGGGAGGCTGAAGAAGCCTGATGGCCGCCGACCTTGATCTCATCTCCCTCGCGGACGTGGTTGGCGTGGTGGATAGTCCAGGCTGCGAGCCAGGAAGCGCAGCGCTCGATCTCGTTCAAATATGCAAGTTTCGTCATTATTCACTTCCCCGAAAATCAGCGGTCGGACCGATGCCTCCCAGAGTAGATCGTCAAAGATCGAGCTTCAGCACGCCCGTCGCGCGTGACACGCAGGGGATGAAGCGATGGCCGCGTGCGTCTTTGGACAGGACGGAATCCCGATGGATCGGCTGTCCACTAAGCATAACGCATTCGCAGGTCCCGCAAACCCCGTTCTCGCATGAGGCCAGTAAGGGCACCCCGGCGGCGCGCAGAGCCGCGAGCGCCGTGGTCTGCGCCGAAACCTCAACCATCCTGCCCTCACGGAGTTCTATGACGAATGGTTCCGGTGGTGCGCCATCAAAGTCGGGAGGCTGGAAAGTTTCGAAATGAACCGTGCCCTCAGGCCAGTGTTCAGCCGCCCGCCCCACGGCGGCCATGAATCCGGGCGGTCCGCAATAGTAAACCTGTGCCTCGGCCGAACGGTTCGCCAGCAGCGCGGCGATGTCCTGCCGGGTCGCCGTCTCGTCGTCGAAATGGAGCCGAACATTGCCGCCAGGAAGATCGCCCTCGATCACCGGCAAGAGTGGCGTGAGCGCCCGGCTGCGGGTGAAATAGTGCAACTCGAAGGGCTTGGCCTGCCGGGTGAGCGCGCGCGCCATGGCCAGAACCGGGGTGATCCCGATCCCCCCTGCCAGCAGCAAAGTCGGCCCCTCGCCTGGCTTGAGCGCAAAATGGTTGCGTGGCGCGGAGACAGGCAGTGTGGAGCCGACGGCAATGGTTTCGTGGATCCACGCCGAGCCGCCACGGCCGTCATTCTCGCGCTTCACCGCGATGGTGTAGCGGCTGAGCTCGGTCGGGTCGCCGCAAAGAGAATACTGACGCACCTTCCGTTCAGGCAGATGGACATCGACGTGAGAACCCGCCTCGAACGGCGGCAGCACAGGTTTGCGCGGGTGTTTGAGGCCGATGACCAGTACTTCCCCCGGCTCCTTGCGGACAGCGGTCACGGTCAGCTTCATGACGATGCGGGGCGAGGCCATGGCGTTTCACTCGTCGATGGGCAAGATCAGATCACCGGGGCGGATCACGCCCCCGACCTCGATTGCGCAGTTCAGGCCGGAGCGGTTCAGAAGCCCGTCGTAGAGACCCGGAAGCCCCAGCAACTCCTCGATATACTTGCACGGGACATTCATCCGGGCGGCTCTAAGGATCGTTTCCCCGACCCGGAAGCGTTTGCCGACAAGATGGCCTAGCGGAGCGCCTCGTGTCGTCAGATTGCGCCGGTGATCTTCGGGCGCAAGCTTGGCCTTGAAGCCCGGTATCCTGGGTTCGCCCTGCGCGATGGCTTCCAGAACTTCAGCTTCGATCAGCGTCACCTCGCGAACGTCGGGACGCGCCGAATAGGTCCCCGCCCCCAGGTAGTAGCGATCTCCGACAATGCCTTGGCCGGCAATAAGCTGCGCCTCCGCTAGCTCCTCCATTTCATAGGAGGCAGCAGGCGCGATATGGATATGAAGCAGCTTTCCTAGCCAGGTCATCATCGCTCTCGGAAATTTGTCTCGTGGAAACCTGCTGCAAAACTGGCCTGATCAACAGCGCCAGTTGCATGGCGTTTTCCCGGTCCAGTTGGCTGTTGCAAAGAAATACGGGGCCCCCTCGGACCGTTTTCAGCGCCTGCTTTCGACCTCCCCCTGTCTCAGTTGTTCCGCGCCGGCATCGCGTCTTGCACCTGCTTGACAACCTCTCGCAGGACCTCAACGCCCTTCCCGATCTGCCTAATGCTCAAGGCGGCATATCCCATGACAAGACCGACGCGATCCGCGCGGCCTTCGTCCGATGGCTGTTCGTATAGCGGCGAGATCAGGTGTAGCCCCAAGCCCGCACGTCGGGCGGCTTCGACCAGTGCCGGTTCCTGCGATCGTGGCAGGTCTTTGAACCAAACGGCGACGTGCAGTCCGGCATCTGCTCCCTGGACAGCGATGCGATCGCCGAAGCTGTGCCGCAAGGCGCCCAACAACGTCTCCCGACGCTCGCCGTTCAGCCTGCGCACGCGGCGCACATGGCTTTCGTAGCCGCCACTCTCGATCAAAGAGGCCAGCGCCTCCTGTTCAGCCACCGGCGAATGCCGGTCCGCGAATTGTTTGGCGGTTGCGAAGACCTCCTGCAATTCCGGCGGGACGACGAGGTAGCCGATGCGTAGCATCGGCGAGAGCGTCTTGGAGATCGTGCCGAGGTAGATGACAGCCCCGTGGTCCTCGAGACTGTGCAGCGGAGGGACCGGATTGATGTCGTAGCGATATTCGCTGTCGTAGTCGTCCTCGATCACATAGGCGTTGTTGTGCCGCGCCCATTCCAGAAGCTGGTGGCGGCGCGCGATCGGCATGACGCCGCCGAGCGGAAACTGATGCGATGGCGTGACATAGGCCAGTCGCGCCCCGATCCCCGCCAGCAACTCCGTCTTTATCCCGTCCTCGTCGACGGTGACCGGGATGGGCGAGGCACCCGTACTGGCAAAGACCTGACGCGCCATCCTGTAGCACGGGTCCTCGATGACGAAGCGGTCGGCGGGATCGAGAAGCAGGCGAGCGCACAGATCGAGGCCCTGCTGCGAACCGTTGACGATGATGATCTGCTCGAGGTCGCAGCTCAGGGTTCGGGCGCGCCAGAGATAGCCCTGGAGCGCCTGGCGCAGCCGGCGCGAGCCGCGAGGATCGTCATAGGCAAGACGCAACGGGCGCTGCCCCATCGCCTCGTTCATCGCACGTTTCCAGACCAATGCGGGGAAGTCTGACGACGCCAGGTCGCCATAGCGGAAATCGACCTTCAGCCCAGTCGGCAGATAATCCGGCCAGGGCGGCGTGACGCGCAGTCGGCCGCCATAGGCGGACAGAAGAACCGAGCCGACCCGTTTCGCAGGCGTGCGGCTTGTCTCAGGACCGATCAACGAAGATGCAACGCGGGGTCGTGCGCCTTTACGGACGTCGATGAAACCTTCCGCAGCCAGTTGCTCATAGGCGACCGTCACCGTCGTTCGCGAAACCCCAAGGTCATTTGCGAGGCCTCGGGAGGACGGCAGCTGACTGCCGGTTTCGTAGACACTTCCGAGGATCTGCTCGCGAAGAGCCTCGTAGATCTGGCGTGCACCCATCGCGTGCGTGCGACCTGCAGAACCGGCACTTGAAGACTGGACCATTTCATTCATCGCCAACTGGATATTTCACATTGGCCAGTTTGCCGGCAATCTTTCGGAAACCCAAGAAAGATCTAGAGGCCGAATGACCCGCTCCTATCAATCCGAGACCGATGCTCTCACGCGGTCGCTCAACGACACCGGTCCCGGATTCGCCACTCGGGCGATCCATCATGGCTACGATCCCGCCGGCTTTTCCAATGCCGTTCAGCCGCCAGTCTTCTTGACCTCGACCTATGGATTCGAAAGCGTGGCAGCGAACGAGGCCGCCGCCGCGCTTGGCGGAAGGCTCTATGCGCGCGAATACAATCCGACGACGGAGATCCTCGAACAACGGCTTGCCAATCTGGAAGGAGCCGAGGCAGGTCTGGTCGTTGCCTCGGGGATGGCGGCTTTCGGGACGCTGATCCTGTCGCTCCTGTCCCAAGGCGATGAACTCATCGTCCACAGGACGCTTTATGTGAACACGCTTGCCATGGTCGAACAGGCGGTCCCCCGCTTCGGCATCAAGGTCGTCGCGGTCGACCTGTCCGATCCTCACAATCTCGATGCCGCGATTACCGAGCGGACCCGGCTTGTTTTCTTCGAGACGCCGGTGAATCCGCTGAGCCGCATCCTCAACATCGCTGCCATTGCCGAGCGCGCCCACGCGCGCGGTGTAAAGGTTGCAGTCGACAGCACCTTCGCCTCCCCCGCGCTCCAGCGGCCGCTCGAACATGGGGCAGACCTCGTGCTCCACTCGCTGACCAAATACATCAATGGGCACGGCGATGCCCTTGGCGGGGCGATTCTCGGCGACGCGCAAACGCTCCGCACGCTGCACGAAACGGGCCTGCGCTACATCACCGGCGCAGCGCTCTCGCCCATGTCAGCCTTCCTGATCCTGCGCGGTCTGAAGACGCTCACGCTGCGCATGGAACGGCACAGCGCCACTGCCCTTGCGGTGGCTCAGGCGCTCGAGGCGCACCCGGCGGTGGCATGGGTGAGTTATCCCTTCCTCGACTCGCACCCTGATCAGGTGACGGCGCGAAAGCAGATGTCCCAAGGGTCCGGCATGTTGGCCTTTGGCCTCCACGCTGGGTTCGAGGGCGCGCGCCGGATGATGGACCGGCTCAACCTGATCACCCGGGCTGTCAGCCTCGGCGATGCCGACAGTCTCATCTATCATCCGGCAAGCCTGACCCGTGCTCGTCAGCCGATCCGCAAGGATGCGCATCTGGCCGATGGAGTCGGCGAGGACCTCATGCGTCTCTCGGTGGGCCTTGAAGACGCCGATGACCTAATCGCCGACCTGCGGCGGGCTCTGGACGCCTTGTGATGACCTGTCGTCCGGCCAGTCCTGCGCTCACGCACAAACCTGGAGCCTTGCCATGGCATTCCTGAGCGGTCTTTCCGCGTTTCCCATCACGCCCGCCGATCGTGACGGCCGCGTCGATACCGTTGCTCTGCGCAGGCTGATTGCTCGGCTTGGCGCCGCTCAGGTCGACTCCATCGGTCTTCTCGGCAGCACCGGCACCTACATGTATCTGTCGCGCGAGGAACGGCGACGGACGCTCGCCGAGACCTTGGACGAAATCGCCGGGCGAACGCCGGTCGTGGTGGGTGTGGGCGCGTTGCGCACCGATGAAGCAGTGAGGTTCGCGCAGGACGCCAAGGCCCTTGGAGCTGCCGCGGGGCTGCTTGCGGCCGCCTCCTACACCCCGCTCACTGAGGACGAGGTGTTCGAACATTTCTCGACGGTGGCGTGCGAGAGCGGCCTGCCGATCGTCGTCTACGACAATCCAGGAACGACGCATTTCCATTTCACCCCAGCACTCATCAGCCGCCTGGCAAAGGTGGGTGGGATTGTCGCTATCAAGAATCCGACAGACAAGGGCGATGCGATCAAGAGCCATCTGGCCGACCAGAGGCGCACTGTGCCGGAAGGGTTCTCGATCGGCTACAGCGGCGACTGGAACGCTGCAGAGGCCATGATCGCCGGCGCCGACACATGGTACAGCGTCCTCGCCGGCTTCCTGCCCGAGGTCTGCGTGAAGATCGTCACGGCGGCGCAACAGGGCGATGCGGCCGAAGCGCGACGGATCGATGCCACGCTTGCGCCGCTCTGGAGCCTCTTCAAGGAGTTCTCGAGCCTTCGCGTCGTCTATGCACTTGCCGAATTGCTCGACATTTGCCGTGCCGACCCCCCGCGTCCCATCCTGCCTCTGCCCTCAGCAGCGAAGCGCCAGATCGCCGCCGCGTTGGAACGCTTGCCATCGGATGCCAGCCGGTGAACAGCGAACCCGGCGGCCAGTGAAAGGAACTGTCATGTATTTACCCGCTCATTTCGATGAACCGAGCCGAGAAGTCCTTTACGAACTGATCGAGAACAACGCACTCGGCGTTCTGATAACCATGGCTGGAGCGGTCTCGACGCCGATCACATCCCCTTCGAACTCGACACGTCACAGGGAGAAAACGGTACCCTTCGCTGCCACGTCGCACGCAACAATCCAGTTTGGCAGGACGTGGCGACCGGCGATGAGGTGCTCGTGGTGTTCCGCGCCGCCGACGCCTACATTTCGCCGCGGTGGTATCCGAGCAAGCAGGAGTTCCACAAGCAGGTGCCGACCTGGAACTACCTCGTCGCACATGCATATGGACGGATCACAATCCACGACGACGAACGCTATGTCCGCCGCAATGTCGCCAAACTGACTCACAGGCACGAGGCGACTGAGCCTGTCCCATGGAAGATGGGTAACGCACCGAAGGACTTCATCGACACTATGGTGAAGGCGATCATCGGCCTGGAGATCGAGATCACCCGCCTTGTAGGCAAAGCCAAGCTCAGCCAGAACAAGGAGGCACGTGATATCTGCAATGCCGGCGAAATGCTGAACGCCCAAGGCGACCGGCGCGTCGGTCAGGCGATGCTTGCAGCCGCCCGCCGGAAGCCCGAACAAGGCTGAAGAGCGTGGCCCATCGCACTTTGATGAATGTCAGCAAAGCTTGCCCTACTGGATGGTACTGCGAAAAGCCGAGCGAACGATAAGCGCCTGGCACACGAAATTGCACGCCGCCTTCCAGAGACCGGTCCAGCCGACCCAGCAACGTCAGCCTTCCAGGCGTAGCGGTCGGCCCAATTGAGCAGTCAACGACGAAAACGGGTCACGCTTTGCCCTTGAAGTTCCCAGAGCGAGAGTTTGCAAAGCGTCGGAAGTGCTCACTGCGCTGGCCGACTGATGCCCAGTCGCCTCATTTCGGCGATAGACGGTCGATCGGCCGAGACCCAGTGCCTCGCAGCTTCGGTCGGCGACATGTTGGCCTTGATCAGCTTGATGGCGGCCTCGACCTTTTACATGTCGAGCGGTTGCCGACCGGGTTGTCTCCCTTTCGCCCGTGCTGCAGCCACGCCATCTTTCGTGCGCTCGGAAATCAGCCGTCGCTCGAAATGAGCGATCGCACCGAATACACGGAACACGAGCTCGCCTGCGGCTGAGGATGTATCGATCTTCTCTTCCAGACTGAGCAGGTCGATCTGGCGTTCGCCTCGACGCTGATCGAGGCCTTGGAATTCAAAGGCGGGCGGAGAAGCGCCCGCACGATCGCCGGAATCCGTATGCTCCGCGAACTGAAGAGATCGGGCAAACGCGATGTTCCCCCCGATGCGCCGATGCCGTTCAAGAAGGACTGGCGCAAGCTGGTGATCGGCCCGGATGGCAAGATCAATCGCCCGCTCTATGAAACGGCAATGCTCGCCCATTTGCGCAACAAGCTGCGTTCTGGGGACGTGTGGGTGGAACGGTCTTCCGCGTACCGTCGTTTCGACAGCTATCTCTTGCCCGAGCCGGTGGCCGCACCGATCGTTTCGAAACTTGGGTTGCCGTCAGCCGCCGACGAATGGCTCGATCGGCGCGGCCGGAAGCTCGATTGGCGGCTGAAAAAGTTTGCGCACCGCCTCAAGCGGAACAAGCTCGACGGCGTGCGCCTGGTTGAAGATCGCGATCTTGGGCGCCTCGGCGCTGCAGCCAGGTCGTTCAACAACAGTTTGCGTAGGTGCCGATAGGGCGTCCTCTTTACTCCGAAGATGCATCCCTTATCGAGGGTCTCAGGGCGGCACTCGTCGACCGGGGGAACAAAGAGGTAAGACGATCCGACTGTTTCGCCGCGTGGGCGGAGAAGAATTCGTCCTGGTGTTGCCAAACACATTAGCTGCTGCAGCGGAGCTGATCATCGCAAGGATGCTCAACTGTGTTCGCAACTCACGGCCGCTCAGGGAGAAGTTAGAATTTGGATACACCTTCTCGGCTGGAGTCGCTACTGCTCGCGCGGGCGACACCACCACCGAGATATGCTGGCTCGGGCTGATACGGCTCTCTATTCCGCCAAGATGGCGGGGCGCAATCGCATCCATCTTGCAGCTTGAACCAATCTGCGCCGATACTGCGTTACATAGGTGAAGAACGCCAAGGTGGGTTCGTCTTCGTAGCCGTGGGAGTGGCTCAGACCCAGTCAATCGTAAGAGTGCACAAGACCTAAAGCGCTAGGACCAACGGAGGGCTCAGCGGAGCAGGTTGGCCCCCGAAAGGTGCGACTCCGGCCTCGTCCGGGGACTTGCGCCGCTGGAGAATGCGATGTTTGGTCGATCTGGCTGCCACACAGCGGGCCACCTTGGCTGGCTTACACAAACTTTGCCATCAGGTCGGCATGAACCTGTGCTCCAGCTGGAATGCGTGTACCAGAAATTCGCGGACACCGATGGAGAATCCGGTTTTTGGGTCGGAACGCCGTTGTCGTCGGAATCCGCACTGACATCTAAAGCGTGGTGCTCGGAATGGCTGCCGCCGCGAACGAAGCAGGCCGGAAATCCGGCATCGAACTTGTCTTTGATCTGCGTCAATGCACCTGCAGCAGACTCGAGTTATTCAGGGGATTTCCCTTGCCTTCGGGTAGGGGAGTTGAGTTCCAATTGAATCGAACACCTTAGGACAGTATGCAAGAGCCCCGACGGACACAGCAATCACTGCTAGACATGATCCATGATGTAATCAATACGGCTCCGAATGCGCTCGCACGTATAGCTCTGTATATTGAGCAAGATCCGAAGGCTATTCTAACGATGTCTATCGCCGACCTAGCGCACGACACCGCAACTGGGCCTGCTTCAATAATAAGATTTTGCCGAAGGCTGGGACTCTCGGGATTCCGCGAGTTTAAGATTGCGCTCAGCGGCGACATTGAGCGGATAACGCTGATTGAGCTGGCTGAACGCGCCGCACCAGAAGATATAGACGTAGCACCGGGGGTCGCCGCTCTCAGTACTGCTTTACAAAGCTCAATTGCCGCGTCCGCTCGAGGTTTTGACGATCTTCAAATTACTGGGCTTGCCAACCGCGTCCGAGCGGCCCGTCGCGTCGAAGTGTTTGGCGCGGGGCCGTCTTCAGTCTGCGCTGATATTTTGGCCATGCGGCTGATCTGGCTAGGGTTCCCCGCGCATTCCTCGGGGTCCGCCACCATGTCTCACGCTCTTGCGCGGAGACTTGGCTCGTCGGGCCTTGCTCTTGGCGTTTCCTCGCTTGGCCACACTGAGGAAACCAGGGCTTTTCTGGCAATTGCGCGCAAAACCGGAGCATATACGATTGCCATTACGACCCGCGCGGACTGCCCGATCGCTCAGACTGCCGACGAGGCGGTCTTGTTTACCTCGGCTGGAGCTTGGCCACAGTCCGGGTCGGCGATGCATGTTCCGCCTGTAGTATTGCTGAGCGAATATCTCTGCCAGTGTCTGCAGGTGAGGGAAGTTTGAACGCCTGACTAGGCTAATCCGGCCAGTTTCGACGCCATACCCGAATCTCACCTTGGGCACGTGCTCGAGCCAGAGGCGGCGAACATGAACCGCCGCGTTTCCTGCGAAGGTCGAGCCGCGCCACCTGGTGCTTGCTGCCAGCCCCCAGCACCGGAGATGAGATCAGGCAAGGGGGACGAGCGTGAGTAAACTCGACGAGCACCCGCCGCAACAGACATTTTAGCCTATTTGGCAAGCTACGGCCTAGCCGGAACGGTGCTGGGTCCAGACGGTATCATCAGCGCAATAGCTCGAGGATGCGAAGCGACCACTTTGTTGATCGTGCCGTGGCTCGAAAGAGGGTGTCAACTGCTGTCGGGCCTTTTCGATTGCCGGCAATCTGCGCATTTCGCAAAAGCCGGACAGGGGTGGGGTACACTCCAGGGCTGTGTCCGGGAATTGCCGAAACACGCAGGCAATCTGCACTATGGGTCGGCGAGTCAAGCAGCGGGGATTGGTCAAGCCCCGTCGTCATGACGCGGATCAAAAGACGATTTTGAGCTGATTCCGAGTTCGCGGGAGCGGTTGCGCAGGACCGACTACGCTTCTCATCCTGTTGGAGGTTCTTTACGAAGCCCTGTCCGAGCAGTCCTCGAAAACAGATGTGCAGCCGCATGGTATTGAGCCTTTTTCCGATTCCTTTCTAACCTGGGCCTGATTTGCCCCGCAGATGCGCACATCGCCTCGAGCGGGGGCTTGCGGACCTTAATCGGGACCTCGTCTTGGAGACGATGTTTCCTCTCCGCTTAGCCCGCGTGTCGAAGGAAATTCTCGACTTCCGATTCTTACTTCCGGAGCCCGATGTGATGGTGAAATACCCAGACGTTGAACCAGGCCTTAAAGAGGAAGTCCCTTGGTCCGACAGCCTGACCACCTACGATAGGGAGCACTTCAGGACCTATCTAAGGTTTGTCGATGCATCTGCCGACAACGCCAGCTATGAGGAGATGGCTCAGATCATCCTCGGCATCGATCCGGTGGAAGAACCGGAGCGCGCGCGGAAAGCCGCGCGAAGCAATCTCGAGAGAGCGAACTGGATGGCGACCGCAGGTTACAGGGAATTGTTCGCCGACTGAGCCGAACAGGCGGCAACACCCTGCTCTTGTCAACGGCAGATATGATCACGCGTAAGGGGAAGAGGCGACGCAAAAGGGAGCGCCCCAATCTGGCGAAGCCGGAAGCTTGCGGAAAGCCGGAAAGCCAATGAATGGTTCGGTGAGCGACATGATGGATGAAGGTTCCGCTATCGGATCAAGCCGTGGACGAAGTTCTCTCGTCCGTCAGGAGTTCTGTCAGAGCGGCCGAGCAGACCTCATGTGCCGACCTTTAGGTTCACATGTATAGTCTTAGTCTAGTCTATGAAAGATCGTTCCGTGACTGGCCAAATGTGGTCAGATATCCATCTGTGCGGGCAAGAAGATTGGATTTGACCCGTGTCCTGCGAGCCCTGGACTAGCGCGGAAATCATAGCAACCAATTTGTCCCGGCTGATTTCGGGAGCCATTAAGGCGGAATGATCCAGGAGTGCAAGCAGATCATCCCGATGCTTCGAATGATGGTCCTCCAAGTACATCTCAATCTTTCGCGCGATGACGTCCGCGAAGCTCGCCCGTGTCCCAAAAAGCGGATCATCAACTAACGCCGCTGGTCGTTCCTCTTCGAGAACCCAATTCAGCGCCAAGGTCCCGTTCGACCTCAAAAACACGATCTCCAACTCCGCGCCGGCAGGTCGCTGTGAAGCGATGGAGAACCCGGCGTACGCCAGAGCCCTTGTATCCTTGTCCACAGCTTCCGTAAATGCGTCCAAATTGACATGATGAATGTCAACATCACTCGGCACACGATGGATGAATTGCGAAAGGACGCTGCTGCCGGCCACCCAACTATCTTTGCACCGATTGGGCGAAATAGCGACAAATCCAGTGTGCATCAGGTCGGAAATCATATCCTTATATCCTTCTTGGATATTGAGAACAGCCTGTAAACTACCTTCACGTGGGGATAGGTTCCGGACCGCAGCATCACAGTTGTGAGATCATTCGAAGCCGCAATGTGTTCAAGGAGATCGTCACGGGCATTAGTCCCGAATCCTAGAACGATACGACCTGTTTTTGTAAGGAAATTTGGGCCTTCCGACAAAAAGCGCTTGAGCAAATTATACCCTGGATCAATCGCGCCACATTCGATGTCATCCACATACTTGTAGTCTTCTGCAGCGAAGTTCGACGGGTAATTCCAAAATACAATGTCGAATCTCCTGCGACGGGGGATGTTTGTGAATAAATCGCTTTCGATAGCTTCCACGTTCTTGATGCCGTTTCTTTTCGCATTCTCCAATGTGTTCGCGACCGCCCTCTGGTTGATGTCGCAAGCTACTAACGACCGCGCACCACTTTTTGCCAACAGAAGGCCGGGAAGACCGAAGCCGCAGCCGATTTCCAATATGGTCTTCCCGGCGAATGGGGGGAAATTCTCGCTGATCCAACGCCAACCCTCGAAACTCTCAGGAGGAAAAACCCCTTCCAGTACGATCAGATCAAGCCCGAATTCCTGCAAATGGCGCGGAAAGTTGCCTTGTTGGCTTGTCCGAAGCATTGTCCTGATACTATCGAGTTCGCTCATATGTGCTCCCCCAGATGGATACGGTAGTCGTCGCTACCTGATTCAGGCTCGACGGCATCGACGGTTCGCTTCAGCAGGGAATGCCAAAGAGGCATTGAAAACAGACCGGCCTCAAGAACGAGGCGATCCCAAGATGAGCGGACAGACGCATGCTGAACAATACCTTCTAGACCGGCTCGATCCCCCTGAAGGTACCGGTGGACGGCCGTTGTCAGGCCCCTCTTTGATGCGAGTAGGAGTGCTTTGCCGTAACTTGATCTCGCGTGAGCAAAGGCGCTACCATCACCCCCATTGTCCGGCATCGGCACAGATCCCCTGTCGCCAAGAACGTGTAACAACATCTGGAAAGATGAATGGGCGATTTGGCCGGTATCGAGGGAATTCCAAGCGGCTACTTCGTTGCCCAAGAATTGGCGCCGAAGTATTGCCAGCTCGGCCTGCATTACTTCTGGACTGTCGCTCACATGGAGGAGGTTCGTCACGGGATTGTCGCAAAAAAAGAGACTACGTACGGTGCCGCTTCTAGCATGGGCCGGCTGTGTATTACCCTTTAGTCCTTGCGATAGGTGCAGCGCATTAGGTCCGCTCCAGATTGTGGCGCAAACCGGACGCATGTCGAACAAGTCCAGCACCAATGGCCAATGGTTCCCGCCGGTGGAATGTGTCAGGGTATAAAACGCATCGATCGATCTACGATTGTGGATTGAAAAGAATCGCTCCGCGAGTTCCAAGCCGGTTCGCCTGCGAATAAACTCGTCGAGCAGCCACGTGATTCCGGAGCGAGCGACTTCTGGGCCATAAACTACTAGTGCCGTGGAGGGCATCATGCCGCCCCCCCCAGATCCTCGGTTGCGATATAGGCTTTCCTGCTTCCGACGGTGATATTGGTCGCTTTAACGCGCTTCCCTTCGAGCCAATCGGAGAGACGAGAAGAATGACGAGCGTTAATCACCACGCCGGGGAGGCGTTTCTGTGCCATGAACTGGACCGCGCACGCGTCAACCGACGTGTGGCCGAGAAGGACAAGATCTTGAGCAGCGATCTGCTCTATAAGTGCAGCGGGATCTTCGGTTGCTCCACCACGATACACGCCATCAACATCTGTCAAAATCACCAGCCGTGGTGCTCCGGTGAGCCAAGCGACCCACGCGGCAACGGCGTCGGATGTAACATCCCAACTCCATTCCACTGGATCAGCTGCAAACAGCAAACGGGAAGGTAGCAGGACTGGAATCTTTCCGACTCTCGCGAGAGTTCGGCACTCACCTAGGCTGGCCGATGGAACAAGCTTGGAAGAGAAGGCGGCGTCCGCAAGCAAATACCCCGTTTGGTCCTGTGCTAGCGCACACGCATGATGCGCCGTAGACGACTCCAATGGCTTGGCCGCATCAATCATTTCAATTGCTTTGTCTGGGATGCCGCCGCCCGGAACAAGTAGTATTCGATGGCCGTCACCGGCGAGACGCTCAAGTTCAGCCAGTGCAAGCTTACACACCGCAAGATCACGCATGATGCTCCCGCCGAATTTCACAACAATTGAAAAGCCATATGGCAGAAAGCCCTTTATTAAGCTGTCCATCGTCTCGCCCTCCTGCCCTCTGGCCAAACACACGATCTAAGGGAATTTTGAGGTTAGATTTGGAAGCGCTGCCCAGACCTTTTGAAATGCGGCTGCGTACAATTTCATCACTTCTGCGCCGTTTGGCGGAGCGATCTCCGACACGCAAAACATAGTGTTCAGTAGCATCATCGTGTTTGGGAAATCGGTCCTTGACCATCTTTTGCTGACATCCGGGAGATAGTCAAAAACGGGCTTCGTTAGCCAAACCATGACCGGAACTCCCTCGGCTTGAAGGAGCTTAACGATGAAATCCCTGGCCGAAGGGCCAGCTAGAAAACCGAGCTTTTCCGGCTCAAGACGCAGCGGGAGACTAAGCATTGATTGTTGATCAACTGCTGGATCGAAAAGAGGCAGAAGCCCTGAGAGATGGCCAATTTCCTGCCAGAGGAACATTGCGTTGCTTCGCCTCTTTTTGAGCTGCCGGTCTAGGCGCTTGAGCCTGTGATTGGCTATAGCAGCAGAGAATACGTTGGGTCGGTAATTGTAACCTTTCGAACTCGGGGAGAAAATTCTAGCTCCACATCGCGACGAGCTTGTCAGCGAAACCTTATCGACATGGTGAATCAGAGCAGGGTCCCTTGTCAGAACAAACCCAAGCTCACCCGCTCCGAGGTGTTTGGCCCCATTTCCTGAAAGAGCAAGTGCGTCGGTCTCTAAGTAAGATCCATTGACAATGTTTTTCGCAACGTCAATCGATTGACAAACATCGTCAATAATGGCCACGTCACTCGCTCGCGCAGCCAGCCTAAGATCCGGAACCAAAATGTTATTTCCGAACAGATGAGTTATGAGCACCACCGCGTCGCCGGGCTCGATGAGAGCGGCCGCCATCTTCTGATCAACCCCCGCAAGGTTTGGCTCTACATCGACAAACACCGGCTCGAGTCCGCTGATCGCGATGGGGCCGACGGCTCCTGGCCAGTTCAAAGCCGAGGTGACAGCTCGGCGGCCTCGATTCCGGTAGTAGTCGAGGGCCACGTGAATAGCGGCTGTGCCGCTTCCAACAGCGCGCACAGACCAGTTGCCCGACCACTCCGCTAGGCGCTTTTCGAGCTCAGTGACAATAGGGTGATTAACTCGATGATATTTGCCGCTTTTGACAACACTGGCGAGCGCCTTCAGATGCTTGCGTTTGGCGGCTGGCCAAGGGACAACTCGCCCGGCCGGCACTGTAGGAATCCCTCCGAAGAGGGCGAGAGAAGTGTCGTTCTGGTGAATGCGCGTTGCATTTGCTTCCGAGACTAAGCTTCCATGCTTGTTCATATAGTCCTCCAGACGCCAACCTCATCGTGGTGTCGGCCATCGGCCACTCGCGAATGCAGAGCCGAACCAACCCACCTTTCGATCGCTTTTACGCGTCCGAGCGGAGGCTCGGCCCACGGCGGAACGCTCAAGAGCTGAGAGTTCGCCCCTGAGAGGAAAACCGGGTGCCGTGACACCCTCGGCACGTTGAGTTCAGAAAGGCGGCTTCAAACTCGTGACCGGCGTTTGTGTGGTGAGAATTATCCTCACAAGGATCCGTATCAGATCTGACATGCTGTCTGCTTTCCTTCATTTCATCCGTTGCGTTTCGCACCACAGGAAGCTATTCGGCAGCTTCCCTTGCTTTGTACCCGGGCAGCTCAAAACTCGTGCCACCTTGACTGGCTCTGTCCCAAAGTTGGTACTCTCGGCGAAGTCAGCACTTCGGGCTCGACTGGTGGAGAGGGCCGTTGATTTTCTGGGTATTCAACCGACCCGAGGGGTATTGCCGCTCTCGTCCGGCGACCCCGTGAGGCCGGCGTAGCGCGCCACGGCGCGGCGGTCGCGCAGCTTGCGCGACAGCATCTCGTTGACCAGCATGTCGGCGGTCTCGACGCCGATGCCGATGATCCGCGCGAGCAGGCGAACCATCGCGTGCGGGCCGTTCGCCGCAGCCGGAGCCGCCGCCAGCCGGCGCAGGCGCTCCTGTTCGATGGCGCGGATCTGCGCGCGCACGAGGTTGAGCCGCTCAAGGAAGCGGTAGAGCTCGGCGCGGGTGTTGTCCGGCAGCGGCGTTCCCTCCGCCGTTCGGATGCTCTCCAGCCTGTCCGCCGCCTGGCGCAGGCTCAGCCGGAAGCTGCGGACGCCGAAGCGGGCGAGGATCGCCTTGATGCGGTTGATGAGCCGCGTCTGCTCGCCGACCAGGGTCCTTCGCTCGCGGTTCGGCCGCCGCGCGTCCTCCTCTTCGAGTGTCGGGATTGCCGCCATGGAGCAATGGCGCTTCTCGCCACGCAGCCAGCCGAGAAAAGCGCGCATCAAAAGCTCGGTGTCGAGACGATCGGTCTTGGCGCGCTGGTGCTCGCGCACACCGGAACGCTTGAGGGATGGATGGCATAGGCCTCGATGCCGTGCGCCCGCAACCAGCGCGCCAGCCAGAAGCCGTCGCCGGCCGCCTCGTAGGCGACGGCGATCCGCTGGACCGTGTGCCCGGCCCGGCCGGCTTCGTGGCCCCCCCCCGGGACTTTGGTAAAAAATTATGGCGCGCCGGCAAACATAATATTTAGGGGGGGGGGCGGGTTCCCCTGTATAAACCCCGCGCCCCCCCCAATACCCATTGTGATTTAGGAAT
>NZ_JAMYRB010000035.1:0-46527 GCF_040321165.1 Mesorhizobium sp. M0500 | reverse complement strand
GAAAATCTCGATCGCTTCATTGCCTGTCTCCTCATCCGAGGAACAGGCTAACCTCAAACCGAGGACATTTCAGGGGAGCACGTCAGGAGAGTTCGGCGATGTCGCCATAGATCATCGAACCTGTGACGAGAAAACATTTATCACCGAGGACTTCGAAGAGTGAGCTTGACGCGGTACAAACCGGCAGGTCCTTCGAATTGGCGTACGTGCCGAGGGTCGCGGTTTCGACCTTACGGTCCTTGGCTTCGGCACAGCCGAGACTGATCGCGAGGATTGCGATAGCAATGAGAGTCGTCTTGCTCATATTTTGCCCCTGGAGCCAGCACTTGTCGCGTAAGTCGCGCGATGCATCAAAGTAGCACCGGCCCACGATCGGCTTCATCCATCGATTGGAGGAAGCGGGCTCATCCATAATTAGCAATATCTTGAGTAAGGCGCCGAGCGCACCAGACTCATGGAATGGCGGCGGGCATAGGTATTGGTGACGTGGTGGCGATCACAGCCACATACCAAGGTGAAGAAGCGGCAGCAGATCGAGCTTACCGGAGAGATCACGCGCATACGAGGAAGGCGGCAGGGTGACCGTCGATCTGGGACCGCTGGTGACGATCGACGTCGACAAGGTCAGGCTGGTCGAGAAGTACAGGACGCCAAAGCGCAACAAGCCGCTGCGCGACATGGTGGATTAGCTCGCGGACCGCCGCTTATCCACGCGACATCGGTACCACTCAAACGAATGGCAATTTTCTGTCTGAATGCGTTTAGGGTCGATGCTCGGAGACCACGCATGGGTATCGCGCGGGAGACAGGTGACTCCCCGTTTCAAGGCGTCGAGATGCTACGAGCACTGAATAGTCAGTTCCTTAGACCTAAAGATCGGGCGATCTGCCAGCGGGTTGTCGACCAGGTAACCGCCGACGCCAAATGGTACAGCACCCCGATAGACGGTCAGATTCTGGCCTCGACCACGCTGAATCTCTTTCAATCAGGGGTCGTAAACGAAACGAATTTGCTGGCACATGTTCGCGCGCGGCGCCACGACTTCACTAAACTGACAGGCTAGTTCTTCACCCTCGCGACATGGGCGCGAAATGCGGCTCCTCGTAGTCCGCTGGCCTATTGTTAAGCAGATTGAGCGCCCGCTTTATGTCCCGATGCAGATGCTCGATCGCTTCCCAATGCTCGCCAAATGGCTTGAGCGACAACTGCGCGTCGCGGAGTTCTACCGTCAGAAGCCACGCCTGTCGTTCAATTTTGGCGAGGTGATATTCGGAAACGGCTTCGTGTCGGCGAGGGTGCGGCATCCCGCAAAATAGGAATATATTCCGCATGCCGTCAAGGCACATAGACTACTTCGTCCTGCCCTCAGCGCCTGCTCGCCGCGGGCATTTTGGGGGGAAGCATGAATCAAGTTATGTGCGTTTGTAGCCATCAGCGTTTTGTCGGGCTGCGCTACTCGCCCAGCCGACATCAAGCCCACGCTGGTTTCGTCCAGCGTATACGCGGGCAAGTCCTGCAGCCAGTTGGAAGCCGAACTGTACCGAACGAGTTCCGACCTGGCGCCGATAATGGCCATACAAGACAGAACCGCCCGCCATGACGTGGACGGCGTGTTTTGGCTTGGCTTGCAGGTTGGCAGCATGATGGACAACACAGACATCAAGGCACGTGAAGCCAAGAGCCGAGCTGAAGGGCAACATGGACGCGATCAATGCAGCCCGACGAAAGGGCGGCTGTGTTGCCGGCACTCTGTAAGCCGTTCCAACGTTAAAATTGTCGGCTTGCTTCCCGCCCTGGCGATTGCGGAGTGGTCGTTTCATCGATTGACTCGCGTAATGCACCGGCAGTTAATCTCCCCGCCAGGGCAAAAGAGGGGCTATGAAACTGGGAGCAAACGATGACTGTCCAAAAAGAAGACTATCGAACCAACAGAGCCGACTACGCCATAGCTGCCATGCATAGCCGAGCGACCGCTGAGGGCGATCGTGACGATTTGGTGGCGAGGAAAAAGTCCCTGTGGGTAACAGATCGGCGATCTGCAAAATTGGCTGCAAACCCGTCCGAAAGCGCGCCAGAACCCAAGGCAAAAGCGCGCGGTAAGTGAATCGGACGCCAGCCACTTTCTTACCGCCGCGTACTTCGTTCGCATGGTTCGATTATATTAGATTTATCTAAAATACTAACCAGCCAGTCGAGCATTCCCGAACGCTCGCTGGTCAGGCCCAGCGGCCCCCCTAACCCAAGCTGCTGGGCCGCCCTCAGAGCAAAGCGCGATGTATGAGCATACTAGCATTACGGTGATCGTCTCCACCTTGCCGGCCTTGCTTAGCACCACCTGGAAATCAGTTTCGAATCCCCGAATGTGCGGGGTCCAGGGGCCATCACTAGACATTTCGAGATTTGCGGTTCGAGCGGGCTCCCTTCATCGGCATGAGGGGTGACGGAGTACATCATCTTGGCAAATCAACGCAGCCGGCATACTCGCCCCCTCGTTCGGTCGAAAGCTGGGTGGAACAATCAGGTGCGCAACTTGTCATCACTGATATTGCCGCTTCACCCCAGCTTTGAGCGTGCGCCCTTCAGCCCATGCGTGGTTCACCGTTTTTTCACTTTATTAGCGCACGTTCATAAACGGACATGTTGGTGTAGCTTGTACGTGCCCAAAGCCCCGGCGCAACGACCCAGCGCCGGGGTTTTTTTGTCCGCCTGGTAATCCGCGAGTTCAATCCGAGGTCGCTCTCAATTCGAACGCGAGCGAATTACGCCGCAAAGTCCCTTAGGCAAGACGCTGTGGGTGGCACCGCGGTGCGAAGCGCGAGTGCGGAGGAACTTTCTGGCACTCCGCCAATTATTCTGCATGTCCCAAACAGCACACGTCGAACCGCCCCGGCAGGGACGTTTCGGCCTGGCTCCAAGCGGGGAAGGTCAAATATCGTGAGGACATTGTCGAGGGACTCGCGAACGCGCCGATGGCCTTCGTCGGTCTTCTCAAGGGCCGCAATTTCGGCAAGCTGTTGGTCAGGGTTTCACAGTGAGTAGAAAAGCGTCTCCCAAACCTAGATTGCCGAAACCACATGGAATCGTTCGAGGGCGAATATGCGGGGCGCTTTGCTGTCATCGGTGAAGGTGCAAAGACTCATTCACGCCGTGCATCGGTTCGTATCTTGCAACGCCCGTAGTATCTGCCAAGGATACGCGATCCTGATCCGATGGAGCACGGGATGCCGAGCCAAATGAGAAAGCTGACCTTGACCGCGGACCACGTCGCGCGGGTCTACAAGGTCGTTCAGGACCAGGGTTTGACGCCAGGTGCCGAGCTACACACCGATGCCGACTACGACAGCTGGGTCGAGCAAATGATCCGAACTCATCCGGCCCCGAAAGCACCGACCCGCCTGTTCGCCTACGGCTCCTTGATCTGGAAGCCGGAGATCGAGCATATCGGTGAGCAGGTAGGCCTCGCTCGTGGGTGGCATCGCGCTTTCTGCTTTCGCATGACTCGTTTTCGGGGCACGCCGGAGCAGCCAGGCCTTATGATGGCCCTCGATCGTGGGGGGCAATGCAGCGGCGTCCTGTACGACCTGCCAAAGGACAACCTCGAACGCCAATTCGGCAAACTCTTTCGACGCGAATTCACCTATAAGCCGGCCAACAGCATGCCCCGGTGGATCACGGTGGCGACCGCTTCCGGGCCTATCTCGGCCTTGGCCTTTGTGATGAACCGCGCGTCACCTCTCTATGCCGGTCGTCAGTCGCTTGAAGCCGTTGCCGATGTCCTGGCCCTGGCCTGCGGTCATTGGGGAAGCGGGGCCGAATACCTGTTCAACACGGTTTCTCACCTCGAAGCCAAAGGCATACATGACAGCAGCCTCTGGCGGCTTCAACGCCTTGTGGCGGAGTTGATAGAGCGAAACCCGGCGGAGCGGAACGTTCTTTGAGCCGACGGAGCGGTCGCTTCAAGCATCCGCAGTTGGCGCGAACATGACCTCCAGCATTGTCACCCGCGATGTCCGCTTCCGGGCGGAGGCTGAAGAGACTGCCACCGCACTTTTCAACCTCGCCAAGGAACACCTCGAACAGCTCAAGGCGAGGTCATCGACTTAAGCCTAGCTGTGCGTGTTTCGACATTTCGACGTCGCGGTGTCGGATTATTTGCATGCAAACCAGTTTTACGACGCTATCCTCCCATCCTCAACGGAAGATTCTGGGAGGAATGCATGGCTGCGCATGAGCAACATGCCGTTGAAATCATTAGGGACAAAGAGTGGTCGGTTCGCGTGACGGTCAACGGCACGACCACCACGGTCCCTTTTACATCTGAGAGCTACGCGCGTTCGTTCGCAGACGGTCAGGCGTTCCGACTGGGCGTTCAGGTCGCGGAGATCAAGAAGGCGGCCTAGCTGCGCGCTTGCCCCAAGAGCCCCACAGCGATTGAACCTCGAGTGACCAAAGCCGGTTGAAATTAGCCGTTGCGCGGCATAAGAGCTTGTGCCTATAGTTAGTACGTGGCTCGCACGAACAAACAGACTGACTGTGACGACCTGTAGATGGCGCCCAAGCTGGGCTGCTGCGCGGTCTGGAGGTGAGCCGGAACACTCGGTCAACAGGGGATACGCAACAGTGAACCGCTTTCAGAAACTCTCGACCGCAGCGCTCGTCGCAGCATCCTTCACGTCGACCGCCCTCGCCACGAATGACAAGCTCACGATCGGCATCGTCACCTTCTCGACATCCGACGTCGACACAAACCAGATGGTCGACACGATGAGCCAGGAAGCCAAGTCTAAGGGCTGGTCGGTGGAAACGCTCAATGCCAACGGCGATCCTTCGCAAGCGATCACCAGCATCAAGCAGCTGGCAACCAAGAAGGTGGACGCCATCATCGTCACGGTCTTCGATTCGACGGGCCTGGCGGCCGGGCTCCAGGCGGCGGCGGACGCAAAGATCCCCGTGCTTTCGGCCGGCGGCGGCATGGCAGACGGGATCGCGCTATCTGCAAGTACCGGTGCTGCGCAACCGCTGATCGACTTGATGCTGAAGGACATCGGCAAGTCCGGAACTGTACTCGACCTCACCTACCATCCCGGCATTCCGTGCCGCGAACGAGCCGACGCCTTCGATACGGCGGTCAAGGCAAATCCGGGGCTCAAGGCGACCTCGCACGAGATCAGCATCCCAGGTGCTGCCGAATCGTCGCAGGCCGCGACCAGCGCCTGGCTTGCAGCCAATGCCAACGCCAAGGGGCCGTTCGCCATCTTCAACTGCTATGACGACAACGCTATGGGCGCGATCGCGGCGCTGAAGCAGAACGGCCGCAGCGACGTGAAGGTCTATTCGTTCAACGCCACGGCGCCCGCTGTCCAGGCTGTCAAGGACGGGACGATGACCGCCACGCTCGGTGTCGATCTGACTTCGGCAGGCAAAATGCTAGTCGATCAGATTCCCGACATCCTGGCAGCCGGCGACCAGTGGAAGCCCAAATCCTTCGTGCCAGGCTATACGCTCGTCACCAAAGAGAACGTCGACAAGTTCATCAAGGACAATCCGCAGTAAGCTCTCCTGATTGTGGGTCTGGGCCGGACTTGCCTGGCCGGGCCGGAGTGCTGTCATGAGAGCCGCCATGTCCGCTGATCATTCCCTGCCCGAAACCCACGCTCCGGCAGAGGCGCCCCGCTTCCTGCCGTCAACGCAGACCGGCTATGCCTCGCCCAATGCCCGACAGCGGCGCGCGTTGCTCATGCGCCTGCTTGGAACCTACGGCACCATCATCGTGCTGGCGTCGATGCTGGGGATCTTCTCGGTGCTGGAGCCGGGGACCTTCGCAACCATCGGCAATTTTCGCAACATCGTAAACGACATGGCGATCGGCACCATTGTCGCGGCCGGCCTCACCGTGCCCCTCGTCGCCGGTGATTTCGACCTCAGTATCGGCTATGTCGCGAGTTTCTGCGGGCTTCTCGTGGTCGGGCTGTTGAGCAGCAGTGGCTTGCCGATCCTACCCGCCATCTTCCTTGTCGTCGGCCTCGGAACGGTCATCGGCATTGTCAACGGCATTGTCGTTTCGAAGATCGGGGTGAACGCCTTCATTGCCACGCTTGGCACGGGCACCATCGTCGTCGGGCTGAACTACGCCTATTCGGGCGGAATTCCGCTGCAGCTCACCCAGTCGCGCGAATTCACCAATATCGCGATCGGCCGGATTGCCGGAGTGCCGCACCTCGTCATCATCATGGCCGTCGTGCTTGCGCTGCTGTGGGTGATCCTCAACCGAACAGTGCAGGGCCAACACATCAAGGCCATCGGGGTCAGCCCGGAATCAGCGCGCCGCGCCGGCGTCGCCGTCGATCGCAGCCGCATCGTTGCCTTCGCCATCGCCAGCACCTGTGCTGCTATCGGTGGCGTGCTGATGGCCTCCAATCTCGGCTCCGGCCAGGTGACGGCGGGTGACAGCTTCATGCTGACGTCGTTTTCGGCCGCCTTCCTCGGTTCGGCGGCGCTGCGAGAGGGTCAGTTCCATATCCTCGGCACCTTGATCGGCGTGCTGACGGTCGCCGTCGGCAACAATGGGCTGGCCATGATAGGCGCGCCGATCTTCACGCAGTTCCTGTTCACCGGCTGCCTTCTCGTCGTCGCCGTAGCGCTCGGCGGTATTGGCCGCCGCTATGCGAGGGGATAGGCCATGGCGCAGAAGATGCTGCTCAGCCTGCGCCGGATCTGCCGCAGCTTCGGCGGCATCCAGGCACTCGATGACGTTTCGCTGGACATCGCCAGGGGCGACATACTCGGCCTCGTTGGCGACAATGGTGCCGGCAAGTCGACGCTGATCAAAATCCTGGCCGGCGCGCATGACCCAACTTCCGGCGACGTGATCCTCGAAGGGCGGCCGCAAAAGTTGTCGCCGCCGTCCGAAGCGCAACGCCTCGGCATCGAGACGGTCTATCAGGACCTGTCGCTGATCGGCACGTTCACTGCCGCCGAAAACTTCTTTCTCGGCCGCGAGATTGCGCTTGGCCGCGGCCCGGCGCTGCTGCGCTGGATCCGCCGCAAATCGATGGGCGACATCGCGATGCGCGGCCTCGAGGAACTGCACATCGAGATCCCCGGGGTGCGCAGCAAACCGGTGGATCGCATGTCCGGCGGCCAGCGCCAATTGGTGGCGATCGCGCGCGGTGCCTTTTGGGGCCACAAGCTGCTGCTGCTCGACGAGCCCACCGCGGCGCTCGGCGTACGCGAATCCCGTGAGGTGCTCGACCTCATCAAACGACTCGGCGCCCAGGGGCTGACGATCGTCATGGTCACCCACAATCTCGATCATCTCTGGCAGGTGTGCAACCGCGTGGTGGTGATGCGCAGGGGCCGCAAGGTCGCCGATCTCGCAAGTTCCGGCACCAACATGGAGGACGTCGTCGCTTATATCACCGGCGCCAGGCAGCCGGCGACCGCGCAGGCGGAAGCATGAGCGCGGCTGAAACGATGACGCTGCGCCGGCTGCTGGGCAATGCGCCGAGCCGCTGGGGGCATTGGGGTGCCGACGACGAGATCGGAGCGCTCAACTATCTGACCGCCGACGAGGTCAAGCGCGGCCTGGCGTCGGTGCGGGACGGCCGCACCTTCACCCTCGGCGTGCCGGTCGGGACTTCTGAGGGCGATGCCGTCTTTCCCGGCCGCTGGCCGGCGAAGCATTTCATGGTCGCCGACAAGGCCGGCTTCGAGAACGGTCACTGGCAACCGCTTGCCGGCGGCCTCGAATTCGCAGACGACTATATCACCAGCTTCGCACAGGCCGGCACGCATTGCGACGCGCTCGGCCACATGTGGTTCGACGACACGCTTTGGAACGGCTTCGCGGCAAGCAGTACCAATGGCGGCATGACCAAGGCCAGCATCATGCCGATCGCGGAGCGCGGGATCGTCGGACGCGGCGTGCTGCTCGACATCGCCCGGTTCCGCGGCAAACCGGCCCTTGAGCGCGCTGAAACATTCACGCATCGCGACCTCATGGAATGCGCCCGGGCCCAAGCGGTCGATATACTGCCGCGCAGCATCCTTCTCGTTCGCACCGGCTGGGTCGGCGCACTGGCGGCGGGAAGCCAGCGCGTCGGCGATGGATATTGGGAACCCGGACTGACCTTCAGCCTCGACCTCGTGCGCTGGTTCGACGAGATGCAGATCCCCTGTCTGGTTACCGACACACTGGCCAACGAGACAACCTACGAGCCCGAGACCGGGTTGATGCTGGTGCTGCACGCCGCGCTGATGCGCAATCTGGGCGTGGCGTTCACCGAAATGGCATCGCTCGACCTGCTGGCCGCCGACTGTGCCTCGGACCGCCGCTACGAAGGCTTCTACTGCGCCAGTCCGGTCAAAGTGAGCAAGGGCACCGGCGGCGCGGCAAATCCAGTGTTCATCAAATAGCACCCAACAAGGTGGAACGGCTTATGACTTCTGCAGACGACCAGATCTGTTTCCTGCCGGCCACGGAACTGGCCCAGCGCATCCGGCACCGCGACCTGTCGCCGGTTGAAGTAACCGAGGCTTATCTGCGCCGCATCGAGGCGCGCAACCCGGTGGTCAACGCCTATACGCTGGTTCTCGGCGACCAGGCGATGGAAGCTGCGCGGGCCGCCGAAAAGGCCGTGATGGCAGGCGGTCCGCTTGGACCGCTGCATGGCGTCCCCGTCGGCATCAAGGACCTCGACGATATGGCCGGCGTGCCGACCTCGATGGGGTCGTGGGCGGTGCACGACCGGGTGCCCAAAACAAGTGCTGTGGCGGTCGAGCGCCTGCTCGACGCAGGCGCCATCGTGCTCGGCAAGACCAACACGCCGGAGTTCGGCCATAAAGGTATCACCGACAATCTGCGCTTCGGGCCGACCAGCACGCCCTTCGCGATCGGCTACAATTCCGGCGGCTCGTCCGGCGGCAGTGCGGCAGCGGTCGCCGACGGCATGGCGGCCCTGGCGCAAGGCACGGACGGCGGCGGTTCGGTCCGCATCCCCGCCTCGTTCAGCGGCACCGTCGGCTTCAAGCCCTCTTTCGGCCGCATTCCTTCGGTGACTCGCCCCGACGCCTTCTTGTGGGGACATCCTCTGGTCCATATCGGACCGCTGACCCGCACCGTTGCGGACGCCGCGCTGATGACCAAGATCATGGCCGGGCCTCACAACCGCGACCCGTTCTGCCTGCCGGATCACGGCGTTGACTATGTCGGCGCCGTTGCCGGGCGGACGCCGAAACTGCGCGTGGCCTACAGCCCGCGACTGGGCAATTTTCCGGTCGAAGCCGGGGTCGCCACCGTCGTTGCCCGGGCCGTCGATGTCATGCGAGCACATGGCATTGAGGTTGATGAGGTCGAGCTCGATTTCAGGGCCGATCACAAGGAACTGGCGGCGCTTTGGGTGCGCACGATCTCGATCCACTATGCTGCCATCGCCGTGTACTGGAAACAGGAGGGCATCGACCTAATGGGCAAGCACGCCAAGGTGCTCACCCCGCAGTTCCTCGCCATGCTGGAGGGCGCCTACAAGGTGTCCGCCGTCGACCATGCGCTCGACGATCTTTTGCGCACCGGCGTCCTTGACGGCCTCGAGGATGTATTCGAAACCCATGACCTGATCGTCTCGCCGACGCTGGCCGTTCCGCCCGTCAAGAATGCCCCCGACGGCAACACGATCGGGCCGACATCGATCAATGGCGAGGCGGTCGATCCGCTGATCGGCTGGTGCATGACCTATCCGATCAACTATACCGGCCATCCGGCGATTTCGGTTCCGGCCGGCCTGACGGCGCAGGGCCTGCCGGTCGGCCTGCAGATCATCGGGCGGCGGCACGCCGACGAAACCGTTCTGGCGATGGCGGCTCAGTTCGAACGTATGCAGCCCTGGTTCCAAAGCTATCCGGGGCTCGCTGGATAGTTGGGTGTCGGAATACCTAGATCGGAAGCTGCAGCAGCTCGGAAATCACCAGACCGGCTGCGCCTAGGAGGGCGGCCCGGTCACCTGCATCGCCGGCAATGAATTCGATCGCGCCGCCGGGTCGTGACGGAACCATGGCGCGGACATGCTCCGCGATTGCGCCGAGCAGGCAATCGCCGCCGAGCACGACATCGCCATGCATGATGAAAATGTTGGGCGCCACCGTCTGCTGCAGATTGGCGATGCCGACGGCGACGTTGCGGGCATAGCGGTCGAGCAACTCAGCCGCTCCCGGCAGCCGCCGCGCCGCCATGTCGACGAGGCGGGCCGAGTCGATCAGGTCTGGCTCTGGCAGAGCCGTGCGGGCGGCCTCCCGCCGGAGCCAGCTCAAGGTGGCAATGGTGTCCCAGCAGCCGCGCCTGCCACAGCGGCAGGGCTCGCCGTCGAGCTGCACGAAAGTGTGTCCGAGTTCGCCGCCTGCGCCTGCCGTGCCACGATAGAGGTGCCCGTCGAAATAGAGTGCGCCGCCCAGCACCTCGCCCGTGTAGACGACCGCGAATTGCCTAACGCCGCGCCCGGCGCCGAACCAGCGGTCGCCGACCAGCAAGGCGCGCGGATGATGGTCGAGCTTGACCGGCAGGCCGAAGCGTCGCCCGAGATCGTCGGCGAGCGGGTAGCGGTCGAGCGCCGGCGCGAGATTGACAGCGACGATCGACCCGCGATCGGTGTCAACCATGCCGCCGACGCCAACACCGATCCCGAGAGGCATGCGCCGCGCCCTGGAGAGAGTGTCGCCGACGCATTCAGCGATCGACTCGATGATTGGCCGGACCGGCCCCCTGCCGTCCGGCAGGGCCATCTTGCGTTCCGATTCGATCTTGCCGTCGAGCGTCGCCACACAGGCATGCACGGCATCCGGCATCAGCAGCACACCGCAGATCGGACGGGCATTGGGCGAGAACCACAGCGGTCGGGCCGGCTTGCCGCCGCCCGGACTGGGAGGAACCGGGTCGCTCTCGACCAGCACCTGATCGTCGATCAGCGGCTGCACTATTCCGGAAATGGTGGTGCGGTTGACCCCGGCCAGGCGGGCCAGTTCAGCCCTGCTCGTCGGCCCAAGATCGAACAGGGCCTGCAGCACACGGCCGCGATTGGTCGAGCCGACCATCGAGGACGACAGCAGCGCCTTGCGCCGGCGCGAAACCCGCTCCGCGCCGGACGCATCGCCGGGCGGCGTGAACAGAGCGCTGCGTCCGCCATTCGGGCGCCCATCGTCGGTATCGTCCATCGTCGGGTTTTTCATAAGGGGCATCCTGCCAGCTCTTCTAACCCAGGACCTTACCGGTTTCGAGCCCTTTGTGCGAGCAGGCAACAAACTCGTGCATTGCCAGGAGGGCAAGGACTTGCGCGAGTGCGGGGAAAAGCTGCCCCTTGATTCTGCTGCCAAAACCCCTTGGGCGCCCGCACCTCACCGCATCCCTTTTCCGGTCGTTGCGCTGTCCAATCATCCGTTTGCTAGGAGATCTGCGCTCCCAATTTCGTGGCCGCCGAATGGGAATTCACAGAATGCGACAGAGTTCTGAAAGACATTTCGTGTCTCTGGGGTTGTTCAAGCCCAAGGAGACCCCATGGCTTTCGAGTTGCAGACAGCGCCCCCTATCCGTGCGGCGCAGTACATTCGCATGTCCACTGAACATCAACGCTATTCGCTGGAGAACCAGGCGATGGCCATTACAGAGTACGCGGAGCGGCGCGGATACACTATCGTCCAAACCTACGAAGACGCTGGGAAAAGCGGCCTGAGCATAAGAGGTCGCGACGGACTGAAGCAGTTACTGGCCGATGTCATGACTGGCCAAAAGACTTTCTCGGCAATCCTCGTTCTTGACGTCAGCCGCTGGGGCCGCTTTCCGGATACGGACCAGTCCGCTCATTACGAGTTTCTCTGTCGTGACGCAGGCGTCGCGGTGGAATATTGCGGCGAACAATTCGAGAACGACGGCAGCATGGTCTCTGCAATCCTCAAGAATATGAAACGGGTGATGGCAAGCGAGTACAGCCGCGAGCTATCCGCAAAGGTCTCCAGAGCGCACCTGCAGCAGGCTCGTCTCGGATTCAGCCAGGGCGGACCTGTGCCCTACGGCGTCAGGCGACTGTTGCTGGATAAAGATGGGGAGCCCCGTTACCTTCTCGGCTCTGGAGAACAGAAAGGGCTCGCTGGCGACCGCGTTCTCCTTGTGCCCGGCCCGCCAAACGAAATCGAGCTTGTTAGGCGCATCTTCAACATGTTTGTTGCTGAAGGGCAGAGCATGGCCGGCATATCGGTTCGTCTGAACAAGGAAGGAGTGCCCTCCACATACGGCGATGTGTGGACGACCGGGCGCGTCGCATCCCTCCTCAAAAGCGAGTTGATGATAGGCTACTATGTCTACAACCGAACGTCGCACAGTATGAGTTGCCAATCCAAGCCAAACACTCCCGATAAATGGGTCCGAATCCGGGTCATGGAGCCGATTGTAACGGTTCAAATATTCGAGAGGGCGCAACTCGCAAGGGGAAAACGCGGGTACACCTATACAAAGCCCGAAATGCTCAAAAACCTGAAGCGGCTATTGAAAGAGAAGAAACGACTCAGCCTCACCGTGATCAATGCTTGTCCGTATACTGCGTCAGGACAGTGCTATGTCCGGCTTTTCGGCAGCTTGAAGGCGGTCTATGCGGCGGTCGGCTACGTACCGGATCGGCGGGGAGCTCTGCGAAAGTACTCGGACGAAGAGCTTCTAGACGGATTTCGGCGGCTGCGCGCCGCTCACGGGCACCTCACCTTGTCGCTGATTAATGCGGACTCCGATTTGCCCATATACCGTGTGTTCAAAAAGCGGTTTGGCTCGATGGCCGCGGCCTATACGCTGGCTGGCTTTCCAGGACTGGAGTCGGAGCTAAAGCTGAGCGCGGTAGCGCGTATACGGCCCAGTGGCCCGGAAAGGCTGCGACGCGACGTCTCAAATGCTCCAGGGCGAAAAAGGCGCATGATACGAACAGACCGAAGCTGCGGCTCTTGAATGAGGAGCCCCGACTCTGTTCGTCACGCAGCCGTCCCGCCGCTCCCACCTGATCTCGACTAGGGCGGCGGAACGGACGCTGCCAGCTCCTGCCCTACAGGCCCGCACCTCTCCCATGCGCTCTGAACGGATCAAACCGAAGCGCCATAACATCTGAACATAGACCGATTGGGGAGATCCCAGGGTGCGGTATGCTGAGATCGTGGCGGGGTCGAGCGGGCCATAGCTGGGAACCTTACCTGGATTGCGATATTTGCCTGCTCCTAGCATCGAAGAGCCGTCCGGTTCACCAAATGCCAGGAAGATGCTGAAGCGTTCCCGCGCGGTCGTCTGCCCTGTGGAGAGGCCTTGCATGGGAGAACCCGAGAATCAATGCAAGGTGCGCCGCACACCTGATGGCGCATTGCGATATGTCTGCGAGAGCCAGGCGCGGCCGCGAGACAACATGGCGACCGCGTTGACGCTCGCCTTCTTGCGGAGCGTGGCGGCAGACTTCGCCTGAGGCGTCAATACCGATTTCTGGGGATAGAAATCTCAGGGCGGATAGGCAAGCTGGCGGTGAGGAGTTGCCTGCCATGAGCACACTGACCTACCGACTTGCGGGGGACCACAGCGGAAACTGGATGGTTGTCTTTGAACCAGACGAATTGCATCTTTATATTGAATGTGTGGCACCGGGGACGAGCACCGACGCGACCAACTGGATCAGCGTTGATGATTTTTTCGCACGGCGGCCGACCGGCTCTGCTCACAGCCAAGCGATCGAACGCCTGGTCGAATTGCTGCGCCGCGCGCTCGACGGGGATTAGCCTCACCTCGCAATGATGCATTCCGCAACGTGGCCAGAACTCGATATTTTTTTCGGGAAAAAACAGTAGGCGGAACTGCAATGTTTTTCGATGAAGGCGCCGAAATTCAAGACGGATCAGCGCAGCGGGATCGTCTTAAATTGAAACGCGCACTGCTCTATTCTGAATGCGGTCGAATTCTTATTGGGCCACGTAAGCTGCAGGGATTCCTGATTATTCTTTGACAGAACCGCACTCCCCGTGTAGGTGTCCGTGGTCCTCGGACAACGGACAGCGGATAGCGGATCGGAATCAAATGAAAAGCCAGGACATCGTCGTCCTGCTCAAGCTCATCAGCCTTCAGGAGCAGGAGAAAGAAAAAGGTGTCGAAACTCTGCGCTCAGAAGCGCAGGGCCAGGATCCATACTCGGTCCGCAATCTGGCGTCTTCTCTTGGCATAAGCAAGACTGAGGTCAATGCATCCATAAATCGAAGTCTTGCCTCCGGTATCGCGGCCAGGGATAGAGATACGGGCAGAGCCAAGCCGAGCCGCAGGAACCTGCAGAATTTCATCTTGCACGGGTTGAAGTTCGTTTTTCCAGCGAAGCCTGGAGCAATGCAGCGCGGAATCCCGACCGCTTTTGCGGCGCCCATCCTAAAGAACGTGCTAATAAGCGCTGGCAGCTACATCTATGTGTGGCCCTATGCCAGCGGCCGCGACATGGGACAATCGGTGACGCCGATGTTTAAAAGCGTTCCTGAAGCCGTTCAAAGGGATGATCGGCTGTACGAGTATCTTGCCCTTGCGGACGCAATAAGACTCGGAAACCAGCGCGAGGCTGGCCTCGCGGCGGAGCGTCTTGCGGAAAGGCTCGCGCAGAAATGACCAGCATCCAAGGCCAGCTACTAGCAATGCTAAGGGCTGTCGCGGAAGCTCTAGGCGATGACCTGCGCAAGCGTCTTGTATTCGTCGGCGGATGTACGACCGCTCTTTTCATCACCGATGCCATCACGCTCGAGGATGTCAGGGCGACTGACGACGTCGACCTAATTGTCGATCTGGCCGGCTTTTCGGAATGGGCGCAGCTCCTGGAACGGCTTCGAGAGCGGGGTTTCTCGGAGTCACCCAACGACAGTGTCATTTGCCGAATGCATCTTGGCCGGATGAAAGTCGACTTCATGCCGGACGATCCCAAAATCCTCGGATTCAGCAATCGTTGGTATGAAGCGGGTATTGAGACGGCGGTCGATTGTCCGTTGGACGATAAGCTCATCATCCGTCGCCTGACACCGGCACTCTTCGTCGCGACGAAGCTGGAGGCATACCTTGGCAGAGGTGGAAAGGATCTGCTTTCTAGCCGGGATGCCGAGGACATACTCTTGATCGTCGACGGTCGAGAAGAGTTGGTTGCTGAGCTGGGAGGCGCGGAAGACGAGGTCCGTACCTATATCGGCGACCAGTTCAAAGACATGCTTGCAGCCCCAGATTTCGACGACTTTCTGGAAGGCAATATCAGAGGGCCCCAAGGCCGGGTCGAGATTGTGCGCCAGCGATTCATCGCGATAACCCAATATGCCAGCGGTGGCTGACTTGGTCTTCGAAGTCGACTGGACACCAAGCAGGACACAAGAACTCCGGACAACCGCGACCATGGTCGTGTCGGTACATGCGCTGGCTCCGCCTACGATTCGTACTGGCAGCGATTCTGGCGCCTCGAGCCAGCTGCTCGTAGCGGCCCTAAAGCGCCGGCTGATGCGCTGCTTCGGGGCCGTTGACTGAGGATGAAAACGGTCCTGATGCGCAGCTTGAGGTTTCCGGCCTGTGGGCTGTGGATGTGAACGCGTTGCCCGACGCCGTGGCGGCCCTCGCCGATCCGGTCGCGGTGTCCTTCTGACGGCCCAGCGTTTACATTCACTCAGTTTGCAACTGGGCTTCTCCCGCACTTCTGCCGGGGAGCAGGACCGGTGGCGTGGTATGTTGAGCGATGAGGAGGACGACACCGAACTGCCGTGGCACCGGCGTGTCGGTGCTTTCGCCGGAAGGCATGGCGAACTCGACGACGCCGCTGCTGTCATGCTGACACAGGTGCTCGAAGTCCGTGCGCCACGGTGTTGAGAGCGAGCTTTGCCGCTATGGGCCGGGGAGCGTTCTCCGCATGAACTCGAGGCTGTCTCGTTCCGGAAAGTATGCTTCCAGATGTTGATCGGGCTTAACCTCGGCCTTGAGGAGGGCTTCACCCACTCCGTCAACGGTCTCCCCTCACGGTCTTCATTGTAGTCGGCTATTCCGATTTCGGCCTCGCCCCCAGCCGGTTCGCTCCTCGAGCTGAAAGAGTCAGTCTGGCGTTGAGCAGCTTACCCTAACCGACAACGAACCCAACCGGCCACGTGCCATCGGATCCGGTGCCCTGCCCTGCCCTGCCCGCCGGCACTTGCATCGCGCCTCTGGGTGTGCCCGATTTACTGCCGTAAAATATGATCCTTATGACAGAGAAAACATGCCGTTAGCTTGGATAGCAAGACAGTACCGCGCTCAAAAAACTGAGCAGCTGCCTTCGTGATGGCAAGAGCAGCTGGCAGCAAGAAAAGCCGGTCAGTGACGTTAACCTTTTGTTAACCCAAAACTTCTTGCCGGAGCCGGCCGAATCGGAGCTTAATGGCGCTTGTTGAGTGAATTGCTCACAAAAAGCGCCAATTCAGGTTTCGACAGAAATGAACATCTCCATGCGGCTGCCACGCTTCGAGTTCGATGACAAGATCCTCGAGCAAGGCGCAGAGATATCGCGGCGGCTTAACCAGCTCCGCATGGAGAAGTTTCCGCCAAATGCAACAAAGACACTTCGCCCTTTTTCGCTGGCGGAAGTGGCCCACTACCTCGGGGTCTCGCAGAACAATCTCAAGCGCCTCCATCTGGAGGGCAAGGGCCCCCTGCCCGAGCAGATACCCTCCGGACGCCGTTCCTATACCGCCGAACAGATGCTTGAACTGCGCCATTTTCTGGACCGGCATGGCAGGACCGAGGTAAAAAAATACGTCCCGCACCGCAAGCCTGGAGACAAGCTCCAGGTGGTTGCTGTCGTCAATTTCAAGGGCGGCAGCGGCAAGACAACAACGGCTGCCCACCTCGCCCAGCACCTTGCGCTGACCGGGCACCGCGTGCTTGCCATCGATCTCGACCCGCAGGCGTCACTTTCGGCCCTGCATGGCTTCCAGCCGGAACTCGATCGCAATCTCTCTTTGTATGAGGCGATCCGGTACGACGACGAGCGCAAGCCGATATCCGACGTGATCGTGCCTACCAATTTTCCGGGCCTGGATATCATCCCGGCCAACCTCGAGCTGCAGGAGTATGAGTACGACACGCCGCTTGCCATGCAGGACAAATCGTCCAGCGTTGGCCGCCAGTTCTTCACCAGGATTGCAAAGGCCTTGTCCGAGGTCGACGAGCGCTATGATGTCGTCGTGGTCGATTGCCCGCCGCAACTTGGCTATCTCACCTTGACCGCCATGTCGGCGGCGACGTCGGTTCTCATTACCGTCCACCCCCAGATGCTCGACCTGATGTCGATGAGCCAGTTCCTGCTGATGCTCGGCGGCATATTGAAGACCATCAAGGCCGCCGGCGCTGCGATCGAGCTGGATTGGTTCCGCTATCTGATCACGCGCTACGAACCCACCGACATTCCCCAGGCACAGATGGTCGGCTTCATGCAATCGATGCTTGCCGGCCAGATCCTTGAGAATCCCATGCTCAAGTCGACGGCAATCTCGGATGCAGGACTGACGAAACAGACGCTCTACGAGGTGGAAAAGTCGTCTTTTACGCGTTCGACCTACGAACGGGCACTCGAATCGCTGGACGCGGTGAATTCCGAGATTGTCGCGCTCATCCATCGCGCATGGGGACGGTCATGACGCATTTTACGGCAGTAAAAAGTGGGGATTTTGCTCGTGAAATCAGCCGACTAGCTGGGAATCGGAGTGATTGAATGGCGCGCAAGGATGTATTCGGCAGCGTGATGGGCCCCGCGACGTCAGTCGCCGACAGCGGGGATGTCTCGGGCTATGCGGTTCGCGGGGCATCCCGGTCGATCATGCAGTCATTCGAGGAGCTCTCTAAGAGTTCGGTCGTCGATCTCGATCCGGCGTTGGTCGACACCTCATTCGTCTCGGACCGCATGGACGATGACGATGAGGCATTTCATGAGCTGCTGGCGGCGATTCGCGAGCGAGGGCAGGATTCTCCGATTCTGGTCAGGCCCCACCCGGATAGTTCCGGCCGGTTTCAGACCGTCTTCGGCCACAGGCGCGTCAAGGTCGCACGCCAGCTGGGCAGGCCCGTTCGTGCAGTCGTCAAGAAGATCGGCGATGAGGACCATGTCATCGCGCAGGGCCAGGAGAATGCTGCCAGGGCCAACCTGTCCTTCATCGAAAGGACGCTTTTTGCCGATCGCATTCTCAAGCGGGGCCATTCGCCGGACACGGTGAAGTCGGCCCTTGCGCTCGACGATACGACCTTCTCGAAAATGCGCTCCGTGACCAACAACATTCCCGAGCAGGTCAGTGTGGCCGTCGGCGCAGCCAAGAGCATAGGCCGGGACCGCTGGTGGCAGCTTGCCAAGCTCATGGAGCATCCCGGGACCGCAGCACGGGCGGCAGAGTACGTGACAAGTGCCGATTTCGCCGAATCGGGCAGTGACGCTCGTTTTGCTCGTCTGTTCGACTTTTTGAGTGCCCCGGTGAAGCAGCCGCGAGCCGCATCGAAGCCTCAGGAAAAGGCCTGGGTACCCCAGGACAAGTCGGTCCGGGCCAAGATCACCGACACGGGAAAGGTGTTTACGCTTGCCTTGAAGTCAAAGGACGCATCGCCTTTCGGCGCATTCATCGCCGACAAGCTGGACGAGCTTTTCGAGGCTTTCAGGGCATCGGAAACGGCAAAGAAAACAGGAGACTGAAACCGCAAAAGAAAAAGGCCCCCGAACGTCACCGTCGCGGAAGCCCTTCTCACGTCTGTAGCAAGCTGAGAATCGCATTTCCCCGAATCACTGTCAAGAGTCGTTGGCGTCGTTTCGACGAGCAGTTTTCTTTTGCCTGATTGAAAGGCGAGGGAAATGGAAAGTGGTTATGCGACGACGCCCTTTGGGCGGCGGCCGATGACGCTTGCCTTGGTGCAAGCGAACACGGCATCACGAAAGATTCCTGAAGGGGCCGCCGTCGAGAAATGGCAGGTGTATCGCTGGCTGTGCGAGGGCAAGACGATCATAGGCGTGGGAGATCGCGCCCTGGCCGTCCTCAGCGGACTGCTGTCGTTCTATCCGGACGATCAGATCAGCGAAGAGAACGGGCTGATGGTCTATCCTTCGAACGCGCAGCTGTCACTGCGGGCGCACGGCATGGCCGATTCCACGCTGCGCAGGAACCTGGCCGAACTGGTGAATAGCGGACTGATCATCCGCCGAGACAGTCCAAACGGCAAACGGTTCGCTCGCAAGGCAAAGGGCGGCGCAGTCGAGGAGGCGTTCGGGTTCTCGCTGGCGCCACTGCTTGCACGGGCCGCGGAGTTTCAGCAGGCTGCCGAGCAGGTCCGCGCCGACAGCCGGGCGCTCAAATTAACGCGGGAGCGGATCACTCTCCATCGGCGCGACATTCACAAGCTGGTCGAAGTGGCGATCGGCGAGGGCGCGCCTGGCGACTGGGGAACCATTTGGAGGCGGTTCAGAGCAATCGTGGAGGCTATTCCTCGGCGGGCAGGGCTGTCGGAGCTGGAAGCGATTGTTGCGGAGCTCTCCTTGCTGCACGACGAAGTGGATATGATGCTGGAAAGCTTCATGAATTCCACGAATCCTAGCGGCAATGAGTCCCAAAACGAGCGGCAGCAATCCGATTCAAACACAGACTCCACTTTTGTATTTGAACCAGCTTTAGAACAAAGCAGGGCGACGGTCGAACCAAGAACGGCCTACGCCGAGAAGCCGAAAGGCTTCCCGATAGGACTTGTGCTGAAGGCCTGCCCCGAACTTGCCGACTATGCCGCCCACGGAATCGCAAGCTGGCGCGATTTGATGATTACCGCCGCCCAGGTGCGCGGCTACCTTGGCGTGTCGCCCTCGGCGTATGAGGAGGCTTGCCATGTGATGGGCCAGGAGGTCGCCGCGATCGTGATTGCCTGTATCCTGCAAAGGGCGCAGCATATCAACTCGGCCGGGGGCTATCTGCGCGTGCTGACCGAAAAGGCGAGGGCAGGACAGTTCTCGGTCGGACCCATGCTGATGGCAGCGCTTAAGGCCAATGGCACGACGGCAAGAATGACCGGCTAGGGGCTGGAAATTCTTGTACGTAAGGCTGCCGCTGCTGGTAGTCCGCGCGCGGTCGAGGAGGCGAATGGCAAAGTGGTGTTATGAGATCGACGTGCCCAGCAGCTCGCAAGCTGGTCTACGCAATCAGAAGCCACCAAGCAACGTCATGCGCCCGCGGGCTTGAAACCAGTCGACAAGCGCCATATGTTTTGCACAGTAAACGCGGCGACTAATATGGCAAAGAACTCCATGGGGCAGGCCCTCAAGATATCCGTGCAGAATGAGCCTCTGGTTTTGTCCTATATGGACCGGGCCGGGAAAATTGCCGTTGACCAGGTGGCTGACAGCTTTGGAATGTCCAAGGGTCAGTTGGCTCAGACGGCCGGGCTTGCCCGTGAAACCCTCTATCGGCTGGAGCGCAGCCGCACGGCCAAGACCCAGAGCCGTCTGCGCGAGATGCTCGAGATCATCAGCCGCGTGACGGAATGGGCCGGAGGCAAGGAACAGGCCATGGCCTGGTACCGAGCCCAGCCGCTGCCGGCATTCGGTGGACGCACCGCCGAAGCCCTCGTGAAGGACGGCAAGGCCGCTGCTATTCGCGACTACCTCGATCACATGGCCCTGGGTGGCTTTGCTTGAGGTTTGTCGGAACCTGCTACAGGGCGCATGATCCACGTTGGGCATTCAAGCCGAGTTCCGGTGATGGAGCGGCGATCAGGGGCGCTCGATTCAATCCCAAAGGTATGCCCGCGCTGTATCTGGCGCTGACCGTCATGACGGCTGTCAAGGAAGCCAACCAGGGCTTCGCGCATCGCATCGATCCCTGCGTGCTGTGCTCTTATGAGGTGGACTGCGAAGACATCACTGATCTGGCAACTGAGCAGGGGAGGGGAGGATCTTCTGTCACGCTTGCGGACATGGGCAGCGCCTGGGCCACGGCTCTCAGCAACGGCGAGCGACCTGCATCCTGGTCTATCTATGACCGGCTGCGGCCTCAAGGCATCGCTGGAATTCTGGTGCCGAGTTTTGCTCCGGGCGCGGAGACGGAGGACCGCAATCTGGTGCTATGGGACTGGGCCCCGATCTTCCGCACAAAGTGAACGTGTTCGATCCGAGCGGTCGGCTGCCGAAAGACCAGCTGTCCTGGCGATGAAGACGGCCCCCGGGGCGGTCCCGACAGAAGTGACCCAATTCATTTGGCGAGAACGCCTGGTCAGGCTGGAGGGCGTGCGCGGATCGCGAGACGTAAGACGGCAGGGGAGGGGGCTTTTGCCACCTTAGAGACCGGACGCCTTGGTCAGGTTGATGCGGAAGCGATCTCTGCGGCGCTGATAGCGGCGGGTCATCTCCGCGGAGGCATGGCCGAGCTGTTTCTGCACATAGCGTTCGTCGACCTCGGCCGACGAGGCGAGGCCGGCGCGCAGTGAGTGGCCGGCGAATTTCTTGGCCCGTTCGCCCTCCGACAGATCGCCGCGCACGCCGGCGGCCAGGGCCGCGCGCTTGACCAGGCGTGCGACCTCCTGGTCGTTCAAGCGATCGGCACCGACGGCTCTGCCTTGACCAGCAACGCGCCGGAACAGCGGTCCGTGCGCAATGCGCGCCAGTCTTAGCCAGGTCTGCAGAGCGACCACAGGGCAGGTGGCGTCGGAGGAGCCGCGGCCGATTTCGACCTCGCGCCAGCCGGTTTTGCCGCGCAATGTGACAAGCAGACCCTTCTCGGGAAAAATCTCGGCCCAGCCGCGTCCGTCGTCGGTCTGATCCCTGCCGGCGTCGAGGCCGACTATTTCGGATCGGCGAAGGCCGCCGGCGAAGCCCAAAAGCAGCATGGCGCGGTCGCGCAGACCACGCAGCGTGCCGCGGTCGAGGGTCTCGAGCATGGCGATCAGATCCTCTGGTAGGATCGCTTCCTTCTGCCGGGGAGGGGAGGCGTGGGTGTTGCGAATGCCAGCCATGACCGCGGCGATATGCCGGTCCTTGCGGTCGAGCGGCTGACCGCGCTGGGCAAAATTCCAGGAGAGCGACGAAAGCCGGCGCTCAATGGTTGAAACGGTGTTGGGCCTTTTGTGGCCAGTGGCCGTGCCTGACGCGCAGGCGGCGATGTAGAGCCCGACGACCTGAGGATCGGGCGGGAACATCTCGATGCCTTGGCGCCGGCACCAGCTCGAAAAGTGCTTCCAGTCGGCTGCGTAGGCGCGGCGCGTGTTGGCCGAACTCGCCGCCTCGATATAATCGCGCGCGCGGCCGGCGAGCGCCTCAAGATGCGCAGGCAGGCTGGGATTGGCAATGGCTGGAAGGGGAGGGGACGAGGCTAGGTCGGCATCGCCCATCTGCATGACGATATCGACGATGTCGGGCATGTCGTCATCGCCGGAAGCAGCGGATGATCGTTGCGCGTCGCCAGCCATGCTCATGCCGCTTCGATATCCGTTTGGGAGAAGTCTTTGCCGATGAAAAGCAGCGGTTCATCTGCACGCTTTGCCAAAGCATAGGAGAGGCAATCGGCAAAATTCAGCGCCGCCGGGTGGTGGCCTTTGCCGTAGGTCAGCCAACCTTGGGTCGCCAGATCAACCAATTCGGAGTCGACAGGAATGATGTCGGCCTCGATTTTGCGCAGCCAAAGATCGATCTCGGCCAATACGTGTTCGCCGCGCCTGCTGACCAGCACCATGCGTGCCTCGAGCACGCAGGTTGCCGGGACCAGACGGATTGGGTCCAAGACCAGCGCTCGTTCCAGCCTTGCTGCCTCAGGCTCGCTCCGAAGGATCGCTACAACGGCTGAGGTATCGATCACCATCAATTAGGGATTCCATGCTCGTCATACCCGATGATCTCCTCGTCGCTGCGACTATCCAGTTCAGGCAATCGTGCAACTCTTTCTCGGATGGCGCGCAATTCTGCCAGCAGACGCTCCTGAGCGGTCTCTCCAAAGCCCAAGCGATGCAAGCGCTCGCTAAGGGCCTGATGAATGGCTGCTGTCTTACTGATACCCTGGCGGCGTGCGAGTTCATCGGCGAGAGCAACGGTGGCCGGATTTTTGATGTTCAGGGACACGAAAGACTCCAAAATTCTACCTTTCTGGCGTATTCTACCATGGTCCCCTAGCCCTCGTAAACAACGAATGATAAGGCAACATTATCGTTCGTTGTGGAGCTACGACGGGCGCGGCGGTTTGTTCGCATTATCGTTGCCAGAAGCGCCGCGCTCGTTCATCCTCATTGACGATGATTCTTCGCCCCAAGCCGTCGCTCCGCCACAATGCTCACCCTGCCGGGATCGAACTGGTCACCACCGTGGCGCCGGTGCCGTCCTGGTTGCGACGGGCGGTCGACGGCCCGCAAAGCCTTGACGAGGCTGCGGTTGTGGCAGGCGCAACGATCGGCGCGCTCGACGCTGTCGTGCGCCGGCAGGAGCGGTGGGCCGGGGCCTGGCGGCAGCGCTTGGCGCTCGCGGCGGCAGCTTCGACGTCGCGAAAGGCGGGCCGCGTCGAGGATGACGGCGCCCTGCGTGACGCGGTGTGTCTGACCCGTCCCGGCGATGACGTCGGGCCGGCCGGCCGCATCCTGCTCGCCTGGCGCCGGCTGACTTTGCTGCCGGCAGAGGATCTGCTGACGGAAGCTGTGCTCGCCGCCGCGCTGGACGAACTCGGTCACGGAGGCGACGACGAGGCGGTGAGCGATCTGATCGAGGATCTCCGCCAGCTTTCCGGGGCGGAGGGCGTTGTCGCGGTGCTGACCGGCGCCTTCGCGGCTGCTGAGCGCCATGGCTTCGGACGCAGTTTCGGGTCCTGGCTCGCCGACGTCCTGCTCGCGCAACGGCTGGGCTGGCAATATGCGGTGCCGCTGCTGGGAGCGCAGTCAGGATCGGGCGGGTACACGCGTGGCGTGCGACCGAAAATAACCAGCCTGGCGGAGAGGGACCAGGGGCCAGGCCGGGAGAGCGTGCAGAGCCTCCTTGTGGCTCAGGCGCGCGCCGCGCTGCGGGCCGTCGAGCTTTCGGCCGAGCTCGATCGTCGTGCCCAGCGGCTCATCGCCGTTGCACCGAAGCTGCGGGCAAAGGGATCGGATGCTGTAGTCGAAAAACTGCTCTCCGACGATGCGATTGTCGCGTCCCAGCCCATTCCTGGCATGAGCGAGCGAGGTCTGCGGCGCCTGTTTGACAGGCTGGTCGACTTTGGCGCCGTGCGAGAATTGTCGGGTCGGCCGACCTTCCGGCTCTATGGGCTGTAGCGATGGCGGACCGGACGGGAACTCAGCGAAAGGATAACCAGCGCTTGCTGGTCGATACCGAACTCGAGCACCTGCCGCCGGAGCTGCGCTGGCGTGAATGGATGGGCCGGATTGAGGCGGTCATCTTCGCCGCCAGCGAGCCCGTCATGCGTGAGACGCTGGCGCGGGTCGTCGGAAAGAGCTGCAACGTCGATCTGATCATCGACGACATTCGCGAGGAACTGCGCAACCGGCCCTATGAGCTCGTGTCGGTCGCCGGAGGATGGCAGCACCGAACCAGGAAAGCGTTTGCCGACGTCATTCGCGGTGCATTTGGCACAGCAACGGGCCAGGGCGCGGATAGAACGCGGTCAAAACCCCTGTCGCAGTTCGAGGCGCTGGTGCTGATGTGCATTGCATACTTCCAGCCGATCACCCGTGGCGAGCTGTCATCCTTCTTCGGCAAGGAGGTTTCACGCGATCTGATTGGCGTACTGCGCGAGCAGGAATTCATCACCTCGGGACCGCGCAGCCCACAGCCCGGCGCCCCCTACACCTACGTGACGACCAAAGCCTTCATGTCGCACTTCGGTTTCGACACGCTGCGCGACTTGCCCGATTTCGAGGCGCTCGAGGACGCCGGACTGCTCAGCAAGGAGAAGCTGCTGGCGGGAGAAATTCCGGCCGGGCTGGCGAGCGAGGAGGAGGAAGGCGAAGAGGAAGAATTAGAGGCTGACCGCGTTGAGGACCAAGTGCCCTAGAGGTCGTTGCGCCCTTGGCGAGAGGCGGCAATTCAGGACCAGGACGACTGATCGTGCGGCAGCCGATGATCGGGATCATGGACCGCGACGCGATCCTCTTCGACAAGATTGGCCGAGAAGATCGCCAGATTGGTGCCGCCGGCATGGCGCAGCGACGGAAACAGGATACCGCGAAGCCCAGCCGTGATGACCAGGTCCGCGAGCTTCCACGATGGCGGGACCTTCCTGTCGATGCGGGCGATCTGGCGCCACGCACAATCCCATCCTTGCCAGATGTCGTCCCAGACGTTTGGGTCGAACCCCTGCGAAAGGTCGGCGACCTCGGCGAGCGTGATCTTGTAGGCTGCAAGGGTGGCCGGCGGGATGATGCTGGCGCCCTGCTTGTATTCATCGAGGGCCGTTTGCGGCGCGCGTGACAGGTAAAGCGCCTCGACGCCCGGTCGATTGAAGCGGCCGCCGTCGATCGCCGCGCCCGCACCGCTGATGGGCAGGAATGCCCATTTGGGTGTCAGATAGCGGTGAAAGATCTCGTCCGGGCCGACGTGGGTGATTCTCACCCGCGCGCCCCGTTCTCGAGATCCCTGATGAAGGCCAGAACCGCCTCGACCTGGCCGTCCGCAACGAGCTCGGCCGCCGTGCGATGGCCATAGTCGGCGATGGGCTCGTTGCGATACCAGTAGATCGCCTTGTCGACGTTACCGGTGAGTTCCGTCGCGGCCGAAATCACCTTCACCATTTCGCGCATCCGGCCCTGCAGGCGTTCCGATGCGGGATTGCGCAGCGTGTTGCGATGAACACCGGTTAACTGCGCCAGGTTGGCCACCTTCACGCCGAGGGCCTGCGACAGGCGTTTCGGCGAGATATAGGGCGTGCGTGGTTCCTGCAAGCTATCGACAAAGCCTGAGACCACCGCGGAATGTGCGAGCTGTGCGTGGGTCATGGCAAATCTCCGACCTCTCATACGCACAATATATGCACATTAAAGCGCATAGCAAGTGAACAGAGGCCTTTCCTCATAGCGGTTGCCGCCCGGAAAATGCGGGCCGACTATCTCGGCGCCCTTCCGGTCGGGAGAATGACATGCTGGTCGGCATGGTGACCGACCGCGATATCGTGATGCGCGGTGTCGCCGAGGAGCGCTCAGCCGGCAACACGACCGTTCGCGAGGTCATGTCCGAGCATGTCTATGCCATTTGCGGATCAAGCGGATGATGCGCTTGTTGCCGATCCTGTGTTCGATGAAGCGAACCAGCCTTTCCTGACTGACCGTCCCGAAGAAGTTCTGGGTGTCGGCGTCTACGATCCAGTTCACCTCCCGTTGGTCAATCGCGATGTACAGGGCATCCAATGCGCCGTGTGGTCCTCTTCCGGGCCGGAACCCGTAGGAGAAACCGCAGAAGTCGCCTTCATAGATGCATTGAGCACCGTGACTGTTGCATCCTGAACGATCTTGTCTTCCAGTCGCTGTTTCCCATCCGCCTTCGGTATAACCCCCCGCTGGACTCGTTTGTGCAAATACTCAAGCCGAAGCTCGAGGGCGCTGACGAGCCCCTCTGGCATCTTCCCCATTCCGCCGCTACCACCCCTTGGCTGAGAAGCTCGCACAATCGGCGACCATCGCCCTCATACGCATCAATCCGATGGTGGGGGCCTTTCACGAAGTCCAATTACTAGCGGAAGGGACAGCACACAGAGTCCCGCCATCATGAGGAACCCGGGCGGGCCATAGGCTCCATAAAGCTGACCTGATACCCAGACAAGGCCCGCGGTGGCCAGCCCCGGGCCGATCGCGTAAAGGGCCTGCGCCGTGGCGGCAAGATGTGCCGGCACGCTGCTGGCGATAACACGCATACAGGCAAGATGCAGCAGTGCGAAGGTAATGCCGTGAAGCGGTTGCACGAACGCAAGCATCCAGATCGCCGCCGTTTCCGCTTCCACGACCCAGCGCAGGATTCCGGCCACCGCGGCCAGAGCAGCGGCCCCGGCCACGCCAAGCCGGCGCAGCAGGATCGGCCCGACCACAACGAACACCACCACCTCCGCTCCGACGGCTTCCGACCAAAGTATGCTGCTCGCCGCCGTGCCGACCCCGGCCGCCGTCCAGCGGATGACCGAGAAGGTGTCATGCATTGCATGGCTGCCATAGATCAGCGCCGCAATCATGACGATGCGCCGGAAAGTCGGGAGACCGAGCAGCTCGCGCAGCCCGCCGATTACGCTTTGCCCGACCGGGTCCGCAGCCCGCTCGGCGCCGGTGTCTGATTCCGGCACCAGCGCGGCGGCAGCCAACGCTCCGGCGAGCAGCGCGGCGTACATCCATATAATCGCATCCAGCTCGAAAACTCCGAGCACCTGGCCAGCCGCGAGGGTGCCAGCAACGAAGGCCGCTGATGCCGCACCCCGCACCCAACCATACTCAAAACCCGGCTCGCGCACCGATGCGCGCGCCGCAAGGGCGTCGGCGAGGGTTGTGATCGGTGCCAGCCCGGCTGACTGGGCCAGATAGACGACCAACAGAAGAAAGACGCCTTGCACGGCAGCCAGCCCAAGCGTCGCCGCTGCCGCGATCCCGATGCAGACCGCCAGGGTGATGCGGAGGGCACCGAGAAGATCTGCAATTCGATTGGCGAGCGGTCCGGCAATCAGCCGGGCTGCGTTGCCTAGCCCGAACAGAACGCCCAGCTCTTCAGGTGTCAGGCCGCGCGCCTCAAAATACCGTGGCCAGAACGGGGACGCTGTCCCGAATGCAGCATACATTGCGGCATAGAGCGCTAAAAATGCCAGCAGCGGGCCAAGGCGTGCCATGCCAAAGTTCTGCCACGGACGCGCCTCGCGCTACAGGGGGGATCTGGAGAATGATGCTTCTTCTGCGAATAAACTCGGCCCCGCTGAAGCGGCTTCGACACGCCACGTTGACCCAGAATATGATCACCTTGATGCCGGCGCTCGCGGTCGATGCCATGCCGGAATGCCCGCACCCCGCGAACATTCCGCAAAGATCAGGACCTAGGCCCTCAAGCCTTGCCTAGCCCGAACGTCACGATGGGTGATCTTCCCGGGAACATATTAGCAATTCGAGAGTTGGCGTCGGTGCAATACAAGGAGAGGTGTGCGCGTCGCCCGCTTTCGTTGAAGGCCGACTTTTCACTTTCACGATGTCCTGCAAAAATGAAGATCGCCCAGATTGCACCTCTTATCGAATCTGTACCCCCCAGGCTCTATGGCGGGACCGAGCGCATCGTTTCATATCTGACGGAAGAGCTGGTTCGACAGGGCCACGAGGTGACCTTGTTCGCCAGCGGTGATTCACGCACTTCGGCCGAACTGGTGGCGTGTTGCGATGTTGCACTGCGCCTGAATCCCAAGTCCCAAAACCATATTCCCTACCACATCATGATGCTTGAACAGGTCCGTAAACGGGCGGATGAATTCGATGCACTGCATTTTCATGTCGATGTTCTCCACTTTCCGATAATTCGAGAGTTCGCGCAGCGAACCGTTACCACGCTTCATGGCAGGCTCGACCTTCCGTTCCTGGCGCGGCTTTACGCGATGTTCGACGACATTCCGCTGGTCTCGATTTCCGATGACCAGCGCCGGCCCATGCCGCCGGTCAATTGGCTCGGAACGGTCTACCATGGCCTGCCGCGTGATATTCTTCCATTCCGGCGGAAAGCCTCGGGATATCTGGCATTTCTTGGCCGCATCTCACCGGAAAAGGGCCCGGAAGTGGCGATAGAAATCGCCGCCCGCGCTGGAATGCCGCTGAAGATCGCGGCCAAAATCGACGCGGTTGACCAATCATTTTGGGCGGAGCGAGTTGAGCCCCTGGTGCTTCGATATTCGAATGTCGAGTTCATTGGCGAGATCGATGAGCAGCAGAAGGCGGAGTTTTTGGGCAATGCGACAGCGCTGCTGTTTCCGATCGACTGGCCCGAACCGTTCGGCCTTGTAACCATCGAGGCAATGGCCTGCGGCACCCCGGTGATAGCCTTCAACCGCGGCGCCGTTCCAGAGGTCATCGATGATGGCGTGTCCGGATTGATAGTGGACAGCGTCGACGAAGCTGTGGAGGCTGTACGGCGGATAGGCGGTCTCGATCGCGCACGGGTACGGGAAACTTTTGAAAGGCGGTTCATGGTCGGGCGCATGTGCAGCGACTATATGGCGGTCTACCGCTCGCTCGCCGGCAACAAGCGATTTGCATTTGGCTCTCGAAATGGCCGCGCTGAAATGCAGCTGGTCAGGCCTGTTTGATCGAACCGGCCTAGAACCGATCGGCTTCGAGCCGCTTTTGATCGCGCTTTACAGGAGAATTCGCCAATCATTCGCCAAGAATTCGAACGAGGCTCTCCGCGATCGCGCGCCGAGTGCGGGATTGATGCGAGACGCTGTCGATGAGGATGGTTCGGCGCCGGCCTTGATGGGGAAGCATGTGTGCCTGCGCCGCCCAAGTCTCCACCGCCCAAGTCTCTTTCGAACAGGAGGGCTGACATGACCACTGAAGTCGAAGAACGCAAGCTTGATCCAGCTGTGGCTCTCCCGGCGCTCGACGAATCGGCGCCGCGCGAGCCGCATAGGCAATTTGCTCTCAAGCACGAGGACTGCTTCATCGTCGCGGACAGCTACGGCGACATACGAGGCACCGGCGACGGGCTTTTCCGCGACGATACGCGTGTGCTGTCGCGCTTCCGTCTGTTCATCGGCGGCCGCATGCCCTCACTACTTGGCGCCTCGCTATCGCAAGATAACATCCTATTCACCGCCAATCTTACAAATCTGGCCACCATCGGGCCGAACGGTAGTGAAACGCTGCCGGGCGTCGTGCACATCGATCGGACCCGGTTCATCTGGCAAGACCGCATGTTCGAGCGCGTCATCTTCACGAACTACTCCGCGCGCGAGGTGCTGCTGCCGGTCCGGTTCGACTTCGACGCCGATTTCCGTGACATGTTTGAGGTGCGCGGCAGTACGCGCAGCCGGCGCGGTCGCGCGCATGACGCGCTAGTGGGCGAGTCAAGAGTGACGTTTCGCTACGAGGGTCTCGACAATGTGGAGCGCCAATCCGTCATCGCGTTTTCGATGACGCCCCATGAGATGCACCCCAATCACGCCGAGTTCCTCATTCTGGTGGGGATGCGCGACAGCAGAGCGCTCCATCTGGAGGTCGGTCACAGCGAGGAAATCCCGTCCAGTGATCGCTTCCGCGCGGCCGCGGCGCGAGCGCGGTTTGCCATGCGCTCAAAGCGTCGACAGGGCGCCACCGTCTTCAGCTCCGGCCGCGTGTTCAATGACTGGCTCACGCGCACGCGCGCCGACATAGCGTTGCTGACCACTGCTCTGGAGACCGGGCCTTATCCGTACGCCGGTATTCCCTGGTTCTCGACAGCCTTCGGCCGCGACGGCGTCATTTCCGCCTTGCAAATGCTGTGGCTCAACCCCGACCTTGCCCGCGGGGTCCTGGCGTTCCTTGCCCGCTATCAGTCGACAGAGACTTCGATATTTGACGATGCCGAGCCCGGCAAGATCATGCATGAAACGCGCAAGGGGGAAATGGCTGTGCTGCGAGAGCTACCGTTCGGCCGCTACTACGGCGGCGTCGACACCACTCCGCTTTATGTTTACCTGGCCTGGTCCTATGCCGATCGCACGGGCGATGACGAGTTGGTCGATCGCATGTGGGACTCGCTGTGTGCGGCCATCGCGTGGATGGAGGAGGTTGGAGCCCGCAACGGAGAGGGTTTCGTGACCTACAGCAGGGCGGCAGATACGGGGCTTTTCAACCAGGGCTGGAAGGACAGCGCAGACGCTATCTTCCATAGCGATGGGACGATACCCAGGGGACCAATCGCACTGGTCGAGGTGCAAGGTTACGTCTTCGCAGCCTATCAAGGCATGGCTGCGCTGGCCGCCAAGCGCGGCGATGTCGCCAAGGCAGCGCACTGGAGCGGCATGGCAGAAAGGATCCGCAACGCAGTGGAGACGCAGTTTTGGATGCCAGACCGCAATTTCTATGCCTTGGCAATCGACGGCGAAGGCAAGCAATGCGCGGTGCGCGCCTCCAACCCCGGTCACCTGCTTTATGTCGGGCTACCGTCAGCTGAACGGGCGCAATCAGTTGCCGAGCAGCTGTTATCAGCCCATCTCCACAGCGGTTGGGGCGTTCGGACTTTGGCCGACGACGAGCTTCCATTCAATCCGATGTCCTATCACAACGGCTCGATCTGGCCGCACGATACGGCAATCTGTGCCGCTGGGCTCGCCCGCTACCAGGAGCGCACCAGTGTCGTGAAGCTTATGAGCAGCATGTTCGAGGCGGCGGTCCGTTTCAACATGCGGCTCCCGGAGCTATTCTGCGGGTTTACGCGTGCGATCGGTGATGCGCCAGTGGCCTATCCCGTGGCTTGTCTGCCACAGGCATGGTCCGCCGGATCCGCCTTCATGATGCTGCAAGCCTGTCTCGGGATTCGGATCGATGGTTGGAAGGGCGAGATCAATGTCGAACGCCCTCGGCTGCCGATAGGCATCGACAACATCGTCCTCCGGCACTTAGCGGTCGGTGACGTGAAGGTCGACCTCACTTTTCAGCGCGTCGGCGACCGCATCGTCTGCTATCTCGACGAGCGACACGAGGGCCTCGTGCCGCTGGTTGTGCGCTCTTAACTGTGGGCGGCTGCAAAAAAATGGTCGTGCATCAGGCAACCGAGCCCCACCCGACCGGGCTCCAGAGCGGTTGTACGTCTTTTTGGCGAAGGGCGGTTTCGGTAAGATAGCCGGAGCGCAGGCCGTGGGCGGAGAAGGCTTGCGGGTCGAGCCCGGCCTCGGCGACGCGGCGCTTCAGGATCAGATTGACGGCCTGCGACGTGAGCGCTCGTTTTTCGAGATTGCCCACCGGTCGATGCCGCGAAACACGGCGGCTTCAGATATTTCGGCGCGCTCGAGCCACGATTGCAGCACCGTCACCGGGCGGCCGACGAGCAGTACAGAGGCGTCGCTGTCGGCCTGTGTCGTCTTGGTTCGGCCGAGCCGGATCGACAGACGCGTCCACTAAGCCGGACCAACGGAACGACCGGTGTGGGGCCGGAACCTGACCGTCCGTGATTGGGAGCCACATGGCTAAAGCGGCTGTTCCGCTATTGAGCCTCGACAGGCGTCCTAGGGATCCGCGGCGTCGAGTTCAATCGCGAATCCCGCATCGATCGCGCTTCGCGCAATGAGATCGCCAAGTTCCCAGTCCGTCAGTTCGCAAAGGGAAGCATTCTCCTGATAGTGTGGCTAACCTCGGATATCGAAATCCTCGGGCTGCCGATGTTGTCGATCAGGTAGCGGACAATCGCTTGGCGAACGTCCAACAAGGTAGGCGTCTGCGCGAGCGCAGGCATCACCGGCCCTATGAATGGAGCTGTGGTTCTGCGGCCACGGCTGTTTTGAAGTCGAATGCGACGGGCACACCGTGAATGATGCATGCTGCCGCCACTAACTCCTCCAGTTCGCGGTCGGTAGCCTTGCATGCCGGCATGAGCGTTCGGATGGCACGGATTGCCTGTGCGATGGAGAGGAAGTGGGCCTTGCCCCTAGAGAGCACATAGGTTTCGGCGGCTCTTTCAACCGTGACGGTGTGAAAAGTATTGGTCATGTGAGTTCCTCCCTGAAACCCAAACCAACACGATTTATGGCACCAATTCGGCAGCCTGCAAGGGTTTGTCCGATTCCGAACAGTTAGGCGGAGGCTAGGCCGAAGTGACTTTGCTCCTCCTCGCCGTAAGCACCGTGTGTGAGTTTTATCATTCCAACGCGATCGACGATTGCGATCTCGCCGCGTTTGGCGTGAACCAGCCCCCGATATTCAAGCATTTGGAGGGCGGTGGTAACGCCGGGGCGCCGGGCACCAAGCATGGTCGGCAGAAATTTATGCGTCAGGTAGATCTTGTTTCCTTCGGCGCGGTCTTGGACCATCAGCAGCCAGCGGGCCAACCGCTCTTCGATTTTGGAATGGCCGTTGACCAGCGCGGTCCGGGACGACTGCACGAGGAACGCGTGGGCATAGCGAAGCAGCGACTCGCGAAGGGACTGGCTTGCTGCAATCGCAGCGCGAAGGTCTTCAACGGGCAGAATCCAGCCATTGCCGGCGACCTGGATATAGGTTTCATTGGGAGACCTGTCTTGGCCGAGGATAACGCCAACCCCTGTCACGCCATCGTGGCCGACGATGCCGACTTCGCTTTGCCGCCCACCGGTCATGGTGGCGACCACCGATGCAATGCCCATCTCTGGAAAATACACACGCTCGATCGGCTGATATGCGACCTCCAACTGGTCTTTGATGTCGAGTTCGACGTGATGTTACCCGGACACCGATTGCACGCCATTGCTAACGACCGCTCCTTATGATTGGGAAATTTTCTTCGGAGGTGAGTTCGATCTCGCCTTTGACTGCGGTAATCCAAATGGGCCGAAAGATATCGACGCGGTGCTAGTGTTGCAATCGTTCGGCACCCCAGTTTGCTCTCCAAAGCTGCTGGAGAGAGGGGTGCCACTAACCTCTCCTGCCGACCTGGTTCACCATAACCTGCTGCATGAAACGTCTGATCGGCACGATTGGAAAGTTTGGGCTGGGCGATTTGTGCCGAACCTTCTTGACGTGAACTCGGGTGAGGTCTTTCCCAGTGCCGATATGGCCTATCGTGCCGCGGCCATGGGCCAGGGCGGCGCGATCGGAGACCTCTCTGTGCTCCACGAAGAGATCACCAAGGGAGAACTGGTCCTGCCGTTCAAGGATATGCAGATCTCTGACGACACGGAGGCCTATTACTTGTGTTGCAGAAGAGATTGCTGGACCGACCCTCGTATCGCCGCATTCCATCAGTGGGTATCGGCCGAGGCAACGTGGTCCTGAAGGCCGGGCGGTCAGGCGCGCCCCAAACGGCGACAATCGGGCGCGGCCATTTAAGTCGCACAGCATCGTATCCTGGAACTTCGAGGTGTCTACTCATAGAACACTGCATGGGGATGCCTTCAAGATCGTCCAGACACTACACGGTCACGTACTGGTTGCGCCTTGTCAGATGTGGCCAGCGTTCTCGCTGTTGGCGGACCACGGCAATTGTCCGCGAATGCGGCTAACGCTTCGAACTGGCGATTGAAACAGCTGGCCTGGAAACCCGCGCGAAGGGGGTGCTTCCCACCTGCGCAGTCCGTGGAGCTTAGCGCATTAGATCGGCGTACAAACGCAGCGGGAACTTTTAGCCCCTCGCGTCCATTTCCTGATCGATGCCCTGGAGAGTTCCGCCATGAATGTCAGCGATGAAAGGACTGTATCGCTTTGGGCGGCAACCGAAGTCGCGCCTGAGGCGGTTCCGCTCGAGCGGAGTGAACAGGTCGATGTCGTGGTCGTCGGATCTGGCATTGCCGGACTGTCGGTCGCCTACGAACTGGCTGTCGCCGGGCAAAAGGTGGCAGTGCTTGATCGCGGCCGGATCGGAAGCGGCATGACGGCACGCACCACCGCGCATCTGTCATCGATCTGCGACGACTATTTTTCGGAACTGATCAAATTGCGCGGCGAGGAACTGGCGCGGATTTACTACCAAAGCCAGTCGGCCGTTATCGACCGTATCCAAGCAATCCAAGAGGCGGAGGGTATTGCGTGTGATTTCCGCCGCCTCGACGGCTTTCTGTTTCCGGCGTCAGGCAGAAAGGAATCCGTCATCGAGCGCGAACTGGACGCCGCTCTGAAGATTGGTGTCGACGTCGAGAAAACCGCAGGCGTGCCGTTTGCAGGCTTTTCGGATACGCCCGTCCTTCGCTACGCCAATCAGGCGACATTTCACCCGCTCAAATATCTCCGCGGGCTGGCTGCGGGCATTCGCGCGCGCGGCGGCATGCTTTATGCGGAGACTATCGTCGACAAGGTCGAGGAGACCGACGGCGGCGTGCGCGTAACCACGGTCTCAGGCTTTGCCGTGTCTGCCAAATCGGCCGTTGTCGCCACCAACTCGCCGATCAACGATCGGGTCGCCCTTCATACCAAACAAGCGCCCTATCGGACCTACGCGATGTCATTCGAGATCGCGCGCGATATCCTACCGGATGCGCTGTATTGGGATACTGAAGACCCTTATCACTACGTTCGGCTTCAGCCTGGCAAAGGTCGGACCGACTTCCTGATCGTCGGAGGTGAAGACCACAAAACAGGACGGGCCGATGATGCCGGCAAACGCTTCGCGGCCCTGGCGGCCTGGACCAAAAGGCTGGTGCCCGATGTCGGGATGGAAACCAACCGTTGGTCCGGGCAGGTGATGGAGACCGTCGACTATGCCGGGTTCATCGGTCGCAATCCCGGTGACCGGCGTGTCTTCGTTGCAACCGGCGATTCCGGCCAGGGCATCACCCATGGGGTCGTGGCAGGCCTGTTGATTTCCGACCTGATTCTCAAGGGGGAAAGCCCCTGGCGGGAACTTTACGAACCCTCTCGCAAGACGGCACGCGCGATCGGCGATTATTTGGCGCAGAATGCGACAGCGATCAAGAGTTTTGCCGAGTATATCGCGCCTGGCGAAATCGATTCCGCCGACAAGCTGCGGCCGGGAGAGGGCGCTATCGTGCGCGAAGGGCTTACCAAAGTCGCGGCTTTTCGCGATGAGGACGGCACGCTCCACAAGCGCTCGGCCGCATGTACTCATGTCGGTTGCCATGTTCATTGGAACTCGCTGGAACGCTGCTGGGATTGCCCCTGCCACGGCTCGCACTTTGCCATTGATGGCACCGCCTTGAACGGACCGGCCGTGTCGCCCTTGGCTTCGATCGAATAAGCCAATCGGCGTTCGCTTGTGTATTGGCGCCGAAGCACCGGCCAGCGCAAATGACGCCTATGACGTAGATATCACTGGTCATAAAAGGCTACATCGATGCAGTTGTGATCTCTAGCTTCTCGACAAGACGAGAGACATCAGTCGCCCATAATCAGCTCAAGGTCATGGCTCGGATTCGAAGCACAACATTTGGCGAAAATGCGCGACAACCGAAGGAACATTTATCGAGTTTGACGGGGTTAGAAAGGCTGGCCCGCGATCAGGTGCCAACAGGTGATACCGGCGGACTTTTGGGAGGAAGTCAGGATCCGTGTCACGCCTTCAATTCATATTTCGCGCCGTCGCGCGTTGCAGTTCGGCTTGGGAGCAACCCTCGCCACCACCACGGGCCTGACGCCGGTTTCTCGCGCCTATGCCCAGGAGGACGTGCAGGACGAAGACATTTTCCGCTTTGCGCTCAACCTCGAATATATGGAGGCTGAATACTACCTCCGCGGCACCACCGGAAAAGGCATCGACGCAGCCGATGCCGGCTCGAAATCCGGCGACGTCGTTGGCGGAAAGCAAGTCTCGTTCGAGACGCCGGCCATCGGCGAATTCATGCAGGAAGTTGCGGAAAACGAACTCGCGCACGTCCGATTTTACCGCAAGACGCTTGGAAAGAACGCCGTCGACAGGCCGGCCATCGATTTCGATGCGGGCTTCAAGGCGGTTGCGGAGGCAGCGGGCCTCGGGCGGGACTTCGATCCCTTCGGTAACGAAACGAACTTCGTTCTCGGCGGCTTGCTGTTCGAGGATGTCGGCGTCACCGCCTATGCCGGTGCCGCGACGGTTCTGAAGAACAAGGACTTCCTCGCCGCCGCCGCAGGCATCCTGGCGGTCGAGGCCTACCACATGGGAATGGCGCGATCTACGCTATACCGGAAGGGAGAGGAAGCCTGGAAGGCCGCCAACGTTGTCTCCGATGCCCGGGACAAAATCGACGGATCGGACGATAAGGACCAGGGGATCCAGGTGGACCGCAAAGCCAACATCGTTCCTTCAACGCCCGACGCGATCGCCTTCACCAGAACACCGCAACAGGTGCTCCGGATCGTCTATCTCACCGACAAGGATGGAGTGAGCAAGGGCGGCTTCTATCCGGAAGGGATGAACGGCACGCTCAAAAGCACCTGAGCCGCTCGCGACAGGCAATCAGATCGCCGGAAGAGGCGGGGCGGGTTCACGAGCGCAATGATCGTGGCCACTACGCCTGCATGACGGTCCCGATGCCAAAACCTGCCGCTGGAGCCCAGGACAGGATCGGATGACCGTCCGGTTTGGTTTCGAGCCGCGACCTTCGCGGCGTAAACGGCAAAGTCAGGAAATGGCGCGTCCCGCGGGTAGCAATCGGCTCGATGGAACGACCGCTTCGGGACCAACCAGACGATGCTGCTCTTGTGCTCGTCGGGTGAGCCGGGCTACCGTCCGCTCGCCCTGTCCGTCCTGCGCCTCGAGGCCCTCGAGGACGGACGGGTCGCGGAGGTCGTCGACTTCGAGGTGCCGATGAGTTTTCCGCTGCCGCGCGGTTTCAACAAGGACGAGGTCGAACATGGGGAGGTCGGATGGAGGTCGCGACTGAGCAGGAGTGGCAGGCCGCCCGCAAGGAGCTGCTGGCGGCCTAGCGGGAGCTGGCGGCGCACGAACGGCGCGTCACCAAGCAACGGCGGGAGTTGCCCTGGGTTCCGGTCGAGAAGCACTACGCTTTCGCCACCGACGACGGGCCGAAGTCCTTGCCGGAGCTGTTCGATGGCCGCTCGCAGCTCCTCATCTATCACCTGATGTTCGGGGAGGACTGGAAGATGGCGTGCCCGGGCTGCACCTCGGTGGGCGATGGGCTGGGCGGCATGGTCACGCACGTGAACGACCGCGACGTGACGCTCATCGCGATGTCGCGGGCGCCGCTGGAGAAGCTGATGGCAACTAAGGCACAGCGCGGGTGGACAATGCCCTACGTGTCGGGCTACGGCGACGACTTCCTGTTCGACTACGGCTTCGCGTTCCGCCGGGAGGAGATGTCCGGAATCGTCCGCGACGAGTTCGACATGGGGCAGCTGCTCCGATGTTGCTGATGGCCGGCGACTTCGTGCTGGTTCCGGAAATCTTCTCGTTCACGATGAGCAGCCTGGAACCACCTCCTCGCGGAGCCCTTGCCCAACGTCTTGAGACCAGCCCGGGTGTCCTCCGGCTCGGTGACCCAGAAGCGACCGCCGAAATCAAGGCGATGGTTGGCCATTGTGCCTTTGGCTCGGATGACAAGGCTCTTCTCGTCTCGTTGCTACCAGAGGTTATCCATGTCCAGGGCGAAGAGCGGCTGATGATGCTGGTCGGGATGATAAACGACGAAACGAGAGCCGACCGGCCCGCCCGTGAGATGGTGCTTCACCGGTTGTTGGAGGTGCTGTTGATCGAAGCTTTGCGTTCAACGGCAAGCGCCGCGGCCCCGCCCGGTCTCCTGCGCGGTATGGCCGATCCGCTGCTGGCACCGACCTTGCGCCGGATTCACGCGGATCCAGGTCGCAGCATGACGGTGGAAACACTCGCGGGGATGCTGCCATGTCCCGTTCGACCTTCTTCGATCGTTTCCGGAGGGAGGTTGGCGTGGCCCCGATGGAATACGCGACCGGCTGGCGCATGGCGCTGGCGAAGGAATTCCTTCGCAAGGATGTTGTCACGGCGGAGATCGCGCAACGCGTCGGCTATGGCTCGGCAAGCGCCTTCAGCGTCGCGTTCAGTCGGCATGTGGGAATGCCGCCCGGCGCCTATTCGCGGGTAAACACCGCTGGGTAACGCCGGCCCGATTGCAAAATGTGGAGCAGGCTGCTTTGGCCCCTCACTTGCCGATGTAGGCCGCCAGTTCATCGGGCGTTCCGTTGGGAAAAGCCTGCTTCAGAAAATCCAGGAAGGCAGATACACGCGCGCTCAACAGACGCCGCGACGGGTAAAGCGCCCACAGCGCGATCTCGGAACCCTCGACATCACCCCAGTGCAGCAAAGTGCCGTCGGCCAGGTCGTGACTCACCAGCGAAATCGGCACACGAGCAGCGCCTACGCCGGTTCGCACGGCATCCCGAACCATGATGAGGGACGACAGTGCGAGAATGGGCTCGATCCCGATCGTCGCGGATCCTTCTGAAGTCACGACGTTCCAGGTCTGCCGATCGCTGGCCCCACGCACGACACCTGGCACCGAGAGATCTGCGGCCGGCCGGGGCAGACCGGGGCTTGCCACGACGACCAGGCGATCATGCAGAAAGGCTCGGCCGACAAGACTTTCATCTGGGTCCGGATTGACCCGGATGACCAGATCATAACCTTCCTCGATCATGTCCACGGCTCGGTCCTCTGTCGTGACTTCCAACCGCACGTCGGGATATTTCAGTGCAAAGCCCGCCGCGATCCTGCCCATGGCTGTCTGCGAAAACAGCAGCGGCGCGCTGATCCGTAACCTGCCGCGCGGCTTGTCCCCGCCCGCCGCGATCGTGGCCGCCGTTTCGTCGAGCTCCGTCAGCAGAGAGGCTGTCCGCTCATGAAGGGCGCGTCCTTCCTCAGTGAGTTTGAGGTTGCGCGCGCCACGTTCAAAGAGCCGAAGTTGAAGGGCAGCCTCCAGTTCCGTAACCCGTCGGGACAAGGTCGCTTTGGGACGGCCGGACGCCCGCGACGCTTTGCCGAAGCCACCGTGACGCGCGACAAGGTTGAAATCCGCAAGGGCGACGAGATCCATAATCGTTCCACCTGTGAGACGAAGTGTCTAAATTAACAGCCTATTGGTTTAAGAATGAACCAGCCATATTCCGGGTGTCAAGCAATACCAACCCGGAGAAAATCCCATGACCATTCTCGTTACCGGCGCCACCGGCAATATCGGCGGCCAAGTCATCCATCACCTCGTCGACCGCGGCGCTGATGTCCGCGCTCTCGTCCGCGACCCCTCCAAGGCCAATTTCCCGGCAGGTGTTGCCGTCGTCAAAGGTGACTTCCTGGACGTCGACTCCCTACGTACCGCCTTCGACGGTGTCTCGACGCTCTTCCTGCTGAACGCTGTCGCACCAGACGAGTTCACCCAGGCTTTGATCGCCCTCAACGTCGCCCGCTCGGCTGGCGTCGAACGGATCGTCTACCTGTCAGTCATTCACCCGGACGTCTACGTGAACGTGCCGCACTTCGCCGGCAAGTTCGGCGTCGAGCGGATGATCGAGCAGATGGGCTTTCACGCTACCATCCTGCGTCCGGCCTACTTCATCCAGAACGATCTGACGATCAAGGACGTCATCGCTGGCTACGGCGTTTACCCGATGCCCGTCGGCGACAAGGGGCTTGCCATGATCGACGTTCGCGATATCGCGGAGGTTGCTGCCCTTGAGCTGCTGCGGCGCGAACAGGCCGCACAGCCGCTCCCGATCACTCGCATCAACCTGGTCGGTCCCGATACCCTTACCGGAGCGGATATCGCCGCGATCTGGTCGGACGTGCTCGCTCGCCAGATCAACTATGGCGGCGGCGATACGGCTGCCTTCGAGCAGAACCTCAAGCAGTTCATGCCGCCATGGATGGCCTACGACATGCGCATGATGGGCGAGCGATTTTTGACCGATGGCATGCTGCCCGAGGGCAGTGATGTCGAGCGCCTGACGACGCTTCTTGGACGTCCGCTCCACTCCTACCGCGACTTTGCCTCGGAAACCGCTGCCTCTGCCTGAGGCAATCAGCCACAATTTCAAACAAAGGACCATCAACATGATCTATTCGACCGCAACCGTCCCGGTGAATCCGGAAGGCGAAACAAAGCTCACCCGGGAGCAAGTATGGAAGGGTTTGGAACTGAAGGCGCGCGACGCGCGTCTGTTCCTCCCGCCGGGTCTCTGCACCCGCTGCGATGTCGTGGAGGAAAGTGATACCCACTTCGTGCGCGAAGCCACCATCGCCGGCTCTGACATCAGGGAGATCATCACCCTCGAGCCGCAGAGCAAGGTCACCTTCTTCCAGGCGACCGGCCCACGCGAAGGCGCCATTATCAATGAGCTTTTCGAGGACGAAGCCGGCGCACTGCAGCTGAAGTTCTACTGCTACCTCGGCCTGCGCGGCAAGGAGGCTGATGGCCCAGAGGAACAGGCCGAGCAGACGCAGTTCGACAGCGACAAGGGCTACAAGTCGGCCCTGCTGTCGACGCTGAAGCGGACCCGCGAACTGCTCGCAGAGGGCCGCCTCTGATTATCACCAGCATCCAAACCAACAGGGCGGCCTCCTGAGGGCGCGCCAGGCTTTCAAGAGGACCAAAATCATGACCACACCCGTCCCTGAAACACGTTTCGCCGCCGTACCGAATATCCTGGTGCTCGGTGCCACCGGGCCGACCGGCCGCCATATCGTCAGCCAGGCCGTAAGCCGTGGCTACGATGTCACCCTCCTGGTGCGCTCGCCGGAAAAGGCCGCAAACATGAAGGGAGTGAAGATCGTCGTTGGAGACGCCCGTGACGAGAAGGTGTTGCGCCAGGCCGTCAAGGGTCGCGATGCCGTGATTAGCGCGCTCGGCACACCCGCAAGCCCATTTCGCGAAGTCACCCTTCTTTCGACCGCGACCCGAGCGCTTGTCAGCGCCATGAAAGCGGAACACGTCTCGCGTCTCGTCGCCATCACCGGTATGGGCGCTGGCGACAGCGCAGGGCACGGCGGTTTCCTCTTCGACAAGCTGATCTTCCCTCTGCTCCTGCGCAAGGTTTACGCCGACAAGAATCGTCAGGAGGCAATCCTCAAGGGCAGCGATCTGGATTGGACTATTGTCCGTCCTTCAGTTCTCAACAACAAGCCTGCACGCACCACGATCCAGACGCTCACGAACTTGAACCAGTTCCGCGGAGGCTCCATTTCGCGCGAAAACGTTGCGGCCTTCGTGCTGGATCAAGTCACCACGGATCGCTGGCTACATAAGTTGCCGTTGATCACCGGGTAGGGTTGGCTTGAACGGCCTATCAAAGCGGAAACCGCCAGCGCGACGATTGCGGTCAAACGAGCCGCGAACGCATAGCTGCACTGCACAAAAATTAAGTGCAGTGTGATTCGTGCATACAGACTTCAGTTGATGCACATGGCGGCTTCCTCCCAGTTCCGCCGCAGTAGCTGTTCCCCTCTGGAGGTCCATGACCTTCACACGTTATGGGCCGCGGTTTGCCGTCGGCCCTTTTTTCTTTTTCAGACCCAGGTCGCAATGGCGTTGCGGACGCTGAAGGAAGGCGGGGCAAAGCCCCGCGATCGTCCTATTCGAAGGCTGCCATTTGGACCGTTGCGGCCTTTGGTCGACCGAGTTTGCAGGCTGCTCGACCGGGCGAGCGTAGGGCTTCCAGGTTTCGCCTGTGATGTCCTCGTAAGCCGAGACGGCACCTTCGGCTGCCATGCGAAGCACGTGAGCCTGCAGGCCCATGTCGGCTGCGAACTCGCGCTTGCGTTGGGCGCGATTATCGAAGCCTACCGGGCCGTCCAGGTCCTCGTCTCTGGTATCGAGAGTTTCGTGGTCAGATCACGGGCCTCGCTGACCGCGCGGCTGTAGAATTGCCCGGCGCCGTAGGCGGAGCCGACGAACGACCCCACGATGCGCTGCATGCATGGCCAAATCAGGACGATGCCGATCACCAGGACTACGCTGGCCGTCATGGCGATCGACCGAAGCAGCCCCGGGCCAAAGCGGGGCACGGCGAGCTGCTTCGAATAGTAGCGGTTTTCGGCTTCGGCGTTCATCGGCGACCGACGAGCCGAAGTTTGAAGGTTCGCGGCAACGAGACTGTAAATATCCATGACGTCCTCCGGTCCTAGGTTCATCACAGACATCCTGACACGAGCAGCGGCTTTGACCTGTCATGCGCGCGGACGACAGGAGCCGAATTCCAGTCACATCCGGAGATGGACATCCCCGAGCGGCGCGCCGAACATCAAAAGCTGTTTCGCCTGGTGTCGGCTCTCAGTGAAGCGAACCTTCGAGTGACCGCTACCGGCTCAAGTTGACCAAACCGGACCTTGCTGGGCCGATTTGGCGGCTCGTAAGCGGACGTTGACCGAAACCAGTGACTTTGACCCTCTCGCGACCCACGGAAAGTTGAACGTCTCTCCCTAAGCTGACACTCAAGAACACGCGTCGCAGCAGCCGGATTGGCTGGACGGAGCCAAGTATGATCACCCAATGTCGGATTGAACGCCTCCCGATCGTCCTCGATACAGAACCAGCTTGACGGAAGAATATCGAGGAGGAGGAGAGTTCTAATGGTGAACAAGGAGCGTGACGCTGAGGCACACATCCAGGCGCTTATCGAGCGCTGGGCGAACGCCGTGCAGCAGCAAGACCTGGAGACGATCATGGCGGATCACGCGACGGACCTCGTGATGTTCGATGTCCCACCCCCGAACGAACTTCGTGGAATGGAGGCTTACCGGGATAGCTGGGGTCCGTTCTTCGACCACTTCAAATACGGCGGCGTTTTCGCGATCGAGCGGCTGGATGTCACGGCGGGCGACCGGGTTGCTTTTGCAACCGCATTGCTGCGGTGCGGTACGAAGGACGAGCTTGAAAAGGATCCGACAACCCGCCTTCGCCTTACCGTCGGATTGCGGAAAGAGGGTGACCGCTGGATCATCGCTCACGAACACCACTCGTACCCATACAAGCCGGACTGAGCAGCGCATCGGAGTAATCCAGCGATCGAAACAGCGGTGGCAATTGACCAGCCGCTTGGCGGACAAGGAGATCAAGGCATGGCGTCAGAGAACAAGATCGGTACAATTTCCGACCCAGGTGGTGCGACTGGCGGTGCCGTAGCGTGTGCTCTGGAGCTCAGTGAGGCCGTCACGAGCGACATAACCGCGCCCAGAGCGACCCGCCTCGAATGGTTCGGGCTCGCAGTTATCGCGCTGCCGTGCCTGCTCTATTCCATGGACCTGACGGTTTTGAACTTGGCTGTGCCGCGTTTGAGCGCCGACTTGAAGCCGTCGAGTTCCCAACTTCTCTGGATCGTAGACATTTACGGCTTTCTGCTTGCCGGATGCCTGATCACGATGGGCACGTTGGGCGACCGCATCGGCCGCCGAGACTGCTTTTGATCGGCGCGGTGGCATTTGCAATAGCTTCGGTCTTCGCAGGGTTCTCCACAAGTGCCGGAATGTTGATCGTTTCGCGTGCGCTGCTCGGGATTGCCGCGGCGACGCTTGCACCGTCGACCCTTTCGTTGATCCGCAACATGTTTCTCGACCCGAGGGAGCGTACGGTTGCGATCGGCGTCTGGATCGCCAGCTTCTCTGCGGGCTCTGCCATCGGTCCGTTGGTCGGGGGCATCCTGCTGAGCTATTTTTGGTGGGGCTCCGTGTTCCTCGTGGCGGTACCGGTCATGGTTGCGCTGCTGGTGCTTGGTCCGATGGTCCTGCCCGAGTATCGCGATCCTGAAGCGGGTCGGCTCGACATCTTGAGCGCTGGGCTGTCGCTTGTCGCCGTGCTTTCGGTGATATACGGCATCAAGGATATCGCCGAACACGGCCTCCGCCCGGAGGCGGCCTCCGCCATTCTCTTCGGTGTGACTGTCGGCGCGGTTTTCGCCGTGCGCCAACCGCGGCTGACAAACCCCCTGATCGATCTGCGGCTCTTTCGCTCGCGCGCCTTCAGCGCTTCATTGGCGGTCAACGTTCTCGGCTTCTTCGTCGCGTTTGGCTCGTTTCTCTTCATCGCGCAATACCTGCAACTGGTGCTGGGGATGGGACCGTTTGTAGCGGGCCTGTGGACCGTGCCTTCCGCCGTTGCTTTCATCGCCGGTTCGATGCTGACCCCAATCGCGGTTGGCAGGGCTCGCCCGGGCTATGTGATGGCGGCCGGCCTTGCGCTTGCGGCAGCCGGATTTCTCATTCTCACCCGCAGTGGTGGTCAGGCCGATCTCGCGATCGTCGTCATAGGCTATAGCGTCTTCTCCCTAGGTCTTGCGCCGGTGTTCACGTTGGCCACCGACCTCATCGTGGGGACCGTTGAACCCGAGCAAGCCGGTGCGGCCTCCGGCATCGCGGAAACCAGCAGCGAATTGGGTGGCGCGCTCGGCATCGCGATCCTTGGCAGCATCGTCACCGCAATCTATCGCAGCGGCATGACCGGGATGGTTGCGGACGGGGTATCCGAGCAAGAAATCAGTGTTGCCAAGGACACGCTGGGAGGCGCCGTGGCAGTTGGGCTCGCCTTGCCGGAGGCGCTCGGTTCCGATTTGCTCGGCAAAGCGCGGGAGGTGTTCACTCAGGCGTTCCAGATGACTGCCGGCATCTGCGCGTTGGTGGCGCTGGCTGCAGCCATCCTTGCGGTGGTCTTGCTGCAAAACGTGCGAGCACAGTCTGAGGCTGGACAGTAGCCAGCGAAATCTACGACACCGATTGAACCTTGAGCCCCAGTGTCATCGAACAGGAGGAGGATACTCATGGCGGTTCTCAAAACATCAGAGCCTGAAGGTCAAGACGAGACAACTCCCCGGCCGTGGGCGCGAAAGATCGCCGCGATCAGGAAAGCCGGACGGATCGTCGCCCTGACCGGGGTCATACTGCCGCTTCTCATGATCGGCGGGATGAAGTTCACGACGGTCGAGATCGAGGCGTTGAGACCGCTGATCGGCGGCACGCCTTGGCTCGCCTGGATGTATCCAGTCTTTGGTGAGGCCGGTGCCTGTTATGTGCTTGGCGTCATCGAGATCGCGACCGCGCTTCTGCTGATTGCCTACCCCTGGTCGGCGCGCGCCGGTGTGACCGGCGGGGCCTTGGCCGCGCTAATTTTCCTGGTCACCTGTTCGATCATGATTGTCCTGCCGATCTGGGAGCCTGCGCTGGGCTTTCCAGCGCTCGGTCCCCTCGGCCAGTTCCTAATCAAGGATATCGCGTTGCTCGGCATCGCGCTTGTCGTACTGGGCGAAAGCCTGAACAGATTGGACAGAGGGGCTACCTAAGCGAATCCAAGTCGAAGGCGAGTGGCAGAACATGTCATCCATTTATACGGGCCAAATGGCGGGGCTCCACCTTACCGCGCCCTTCGACTCGCTTGGGACAAGCCCGCGAGTCCGAAAGCGGGCCGGTGTTCATGCTTTGATTTTTCTATCGTATATCGGTGCCCGCTTAATGTTCAGGGGCCACAATGGGCAGTTTCGCGACCACCGCAATCATGGCGGCTGCTGCGGCGTATTTCTGACCCAGCCTATGGGGCTATCCGCTTGCCGAATTCTGAGCCAGAGCGCATTGAAGTATATCTAAATGAGCCGAGCGGGAGGGGGATATGCCCGTTGCTCGTGTTTATCTGCGGGTCAGTACGCAAGGGCAGGATCTTGATCGCCAGGAATCGATCATCGCTGGGGCGAGGGATGCCGGGTACTACATCGCCGGCGTCTATCGCGAGAAGGCATCCGGCGCTCGCGCCGACCGGCCGGAGCTGCTGGCGAGTACGGCACCGGGGCTAGCCGCTAATATATTGCACGCTGTCTTTGCCGCCCATTCCGGCATCCCGAGCATCGCACTCGAAGTGGTCGAGGGAAACGACGGGGCAATGGCCTTTTACCGCAAACATGGTTCGAAGTGGTCGATCGCAGGGCCGCGTCGCACGGTGCAGAAGGCCATGCATCGTTGATTATGCGCAAACTGCTATCGCGCGCCTAGT
>NZ_JAMYRB010000034.1:0-47466 GCF_040321165.1 Mesorhizobium sp. M0500 | reverse complement strand
TCTCGACCACCTCCCCCCCTCTCCGGGGCGGGTCGGGCGGGTGCTTGTCTTTTGTCGGGGGCCTCCCACACTTTTGGCGGCGCGGGCCCGCGGCGGGGGGGGGGCGGGGGGGCCCCCCCCCCCCCCCCCGCCGCTCTTCGTGCTGTGGCTCGATGCGCACCCCGATTTTCATACGCTCGACACGACGACCAGCGGCAATTTGCATGGTGTGCCGCTGGCTTATGCCAGCGGGCAGCCCGGCTTCGAGGGCTATTTCCCCCGCCTTGCAGCGCAGGTGGAGCCGGCTCGCATATGCGCGCTGGGGATCCGCAGCGTGGACCTGGCGGAAAGGGATGCATTGCGCAGAGCCGGCGTGACGGTCCACGACATGCGTTCGATCGACGAGCACGGCATCGCGCAACTGCTTCGCGCCTTTCTCGAACGGGTGAGCGCCGCCAACGGCATGCTCCACGTCAGCCTCGACGTCGATTTTCTCGACCCGTCGATCGCCCCGGCGGTCGGCACCACCGTCCCAGGCGGCGCCACCTTCCGCGAGGCGCATCTGGCGATGGAAATGCTGCATGACAGCGGCCTCGTCACCAGTCTCGATCTGGTCGAGCTCAACCCTTTTCTCGACGAACGCGGCCGCACCGCCACGCTTTTGGTCGACCTGACCGCAAGCTTGATGGGCCGGCGGATCATGGATCGCCCAACGAGGGGGTTCTGAGCCATGACGGTCAATTTGAACATCGTTCCCTTCGTCAGCGTCGACCGCATGATGAAGCTGGTGCTTGCCATCGGCATCGAGCGCTTTCTGGTCGAGCTTGCCGCCTATATCGAAGAGGATTTCACGCGTTGGGAGCTGTTCGACAAGACGCCGCGCGTCGCCTCGCACAGCATTGACGGCGTCATCGAGCTGATGCCGACCAGCGACGGGCAGCTTTACGGCTTCAAATACGTCAACGGGCATCCGAAGAACACGCGTGACGGCCGCCAGACCGTGACCGCTTTCGGCGTGCTTGCCGATGTCGGCAACGGCTATCCGATGCTGCTTTCGGAAATGACCATCCTGACGGCGCTCAGAACCGCCGCAAGCTCGGCCGTCGCGGCGAAATACCTCGCTCCCGAGGCCGCCCGGTGCATGGCGATCATCGGCAATGGCGCGCAATCGGAATTCCAGGCGATTGCGTTCAAGGCGCTGCTTGGCGTCGACAGGCTGCGCCTCTACGATATCGACCCGGCGGCCTCGACCAAATGCATGAAGAACCTTGCCGGCATGGGTTTCGACATCAAGCTCTGCGCGTCGGCGCAGGAGGCCGTCGAAGGTGCAGAGATCATCACCACGGTGACCGCCGACAAGCGGTCGGCAACAATCCTGACCGACAACATGGTCGGGTCCGGCGTGCACATCAACGCGGTCGGCGGCGACTGCCCGGGCAAGACCGAGCTGCATCGCGACATTCTGCTGCGCTCGAATATTTTCGTCGAGTATCCGCCGCAGACGCGCATCGAAGGCGAGAGCCAGCAGCTCGATGCGGACCATCCGATCACCGAATTGTGGCAGGTGATGACAGGAAAGGCAGCAGGCCGGACGGACGCCGGACAGATCACGCTGTTTGATTCCGTCGGCTTTGCGATCGAGGATTTTTCCGCGCTGCGCTACGTCCGCGATCAGCTTCAGCGGACCGGCCTTTACGAGGAACTAGACCTTCTGGCCGATCCCGATGAACCGCGTGACCTGTTCGGCATGCTGCTGCGCGCCGAAAAAGTGGCCGGGCTGGCGGTTGCCGGCAGCTGAGCTGCGATCCTGTCGGTCAGTCCTTCTTTTCCTGGTACAGGCGCTCGGTGGCGCGGTCGCTTTCCCTGCGCTCCGCCGGGCCGCGACGGCGCTGCGTGAGCAGGGCGTAGGCGATCAGGATTGCCAGCAGCAGTGGACCGCCTGCAACAACGAGCAACCACAAACTAGTCTCAAACATCGAACCGTCTCCTTTCCTTCACAACCGGGAAGGACCAGAACCGTTCCTCCGTCTTATCGGAGGTCGCCCGCACGGCGTGGCGCGATTCAGGATTTAATGCTTCGAGCGGGGCGTTCCACGCCTTGTCTGCACTCAGGATGCCCTTATCTAGAGTCTTATCATTCGGTCACAGGCACTCTCTGCAAAGTGAAGGGAACCACAAGGGCTTTCCGACATTTGGTTGTTCAAGAGACAAACGTGCAGCCACACCGGCTCCGGGGCTAGGAATACCATGCGTGAGAATCAATCCGACGTCTTCGATCTGTTTTCCGAGGTTTACAAGAATGCGGCGCAGGAGGAGATAAGCCTCCAGCAATATCTGCTTGCCTGCCGCGAGGACAAGTCGATGTACGCCTCGGCGCCCGAGCGGATGGTCGAGGCGATTGGCGAGCCGACCTTTGTCGATACCAGCAAGGACGAGCGGCTTGGCCGTATTTTTTCGAACCGGACGATCAAGATCTATCCGACCTTCGCCGACTTTTACGGCATGGAGGATACGATCGAGCGTATCGCCGGTTATTTCCGCTATGCCTCGCAAGGGCTCGAGGAACGCAAGCAGATACTCTATCTCCTCGGCCCGGTCGGCGGCGGCAAGTCCTCGCTTGCGGAGCAGCTGAAAAGGCTGATGGAGCAGCGTCCGATCTATACGCTGAAGGTCGGCGGCCAGGTCAGCCCGGTGTTCGAATCGCCGCTCGGGCTGTTCGACCCCGACCGCATGGGCGACCTTTTGGAGGATAAATACGGCATCGCCCGGCGGCGGCTGAACGGCCTGATCTCGCCCTGGGCGGCCAAGCGCCTCGACGAATTGTCCGGCGACATCTCCAAATTCAGCGTCGTCAAGCTGATGCCGTCCAGGCTTCGCCAGATCGGCATCGCCAAGACCGAGCCGGGCGATGAGAACAACCAGGACGTTTCGGCCCTGGTCGGCAAGGTCGACATCAGGCAGCTGGAAAACTTCAGCCAGTCCGATCCGGATGCCTATTCCTATAGCGGCGGCCTGAACCGGACCACGCAAGGACTGCTCGAATTCGTCGAGATGTTCAAGGCGCCGATCAAGGTGCTGCATCCGCTGCTGACCGCGACCCAGGAAGGCAGCTACAACGGCACCGAGAATTTCGGCGCTTTCCCCTATCAGGGCATCATCGTTGCCCATTCCAACGAATCGGAATGGCTGCAGTTCAAGAACAACAAGAACAACGAGGCGTTCCTCGACCGTATCCTGGTGGTCAAGGTGCCGTATTGCCTGCGGGTCACCGAAGAGCGGCAGATCTACGAGAAGCTGTTGCGCGAAAGCGAATTGGCCTCCAGCCCCTGCGCTCCGGAAGTGCTCGATATCCTCAGCCGGTTCACCGTTTCGACCCGCCTGGCCGAACACGACAATTCGCCGCTCTACACCAAGATGCGCGTCTATGACGGCGAGAACCTCAAGGAAACCGATCCCAAGGCGAAGTCGGTCCAGGAGTACCGAAACGCGGCCGGTGTCGATGAAGGCATGACCGGCGTCAGCACCCGCTTCGCCTTCAAGATCCTGTCGCAGACCTTCAACTACGACACCGAAGAGGTGGCCGCCGATCCGGTGCATCTGATGTACATCCTGGAAGAGGCGATCAAGCGCGAGCAGTTCCCGAAGGAAACAGAGGCGGACTATCTCGATTTCATAAAGTCGGAGCTGGCGACCCGTTATGCCGAGTTCATCGGACACGAGATCCAGAAGGCTTATCTGGAATCCTATAGCGAATACGGCCAGAACCTGTTCGACCGCTACATCGCCTATGCCGATGCCTGGATCGAGGATCAGGACTACAAGGATACCGATACCGGCCAGATCCTCAATCGCGAGGTTCTGGACAACGAACTGTCGCAGGTCGAAAAGCCGGCCGGCATCGCCAATCCCAAGGACTTCCGCAACGAAGTGGTGAAGTTCACGCTGCGCGCGCGGGCCAGAAACCATGGCCGCAACCCATCATGGACAAGCTACGAAAAGCTGCGCGAAGTCATCGAGAAGCGGATGTTCGGGCAGGTCGAAGATCTGCTGCCGGTGATCAGCTTCGGCTCCAAGCAGGACAGCGTGACGGAGAAGCGGCATACCGAATTCGTGCAGCGGATGATCCAGCGCGGCTACACCGAGCGCCAGGTCCGCCGGCTGGTGGACTGGTACATGCGGGTGAACAAGGCGGGTTGAAGCCAGCCCGGGGTAACATATGCCGATCTTCATCGATCGCCGACTGAACCCGAAGGACAAAAGCCTCGGCAACCGGCAGCGTTTCCTGCGGCGGGCGCGCGAAGAGTTGAAGCGCACCATCCGCGATCAGATCCGCACCGGCAAGATCGCCGACGTGGACGCCGAGCATGCCGTTTCGATGCCGGCGCGAGGCACCGGCGAGCCGAGCTTCAAGGATGCCCGGAACAGCGGCAGCCGCCAGCACGTCCTGCCCGGCAACAAGCATTTTGCCCGAGGCGACCGGCTGCCTAAACCCGGCCAGGGCGGCGGCATGGGATCCGCCCCGGGGAGAACCGAATCGGAGGACGATTTCCGTTTCGTGCTGTCGCGCGAGGAGGTGCTCGACCTCTTTTTCGAAGACCTCGAACTGCCTGATATGGTCAAGCTCAACCTCAAGGAGATCCTCGCCTTCAAGCCGCGCCGGGCCGGCTTCGCCGCGACCGGCTCGCCGACCAACATCAATGTCGGGCGCACGATGCGCAACAGCCATGGCCGCCGCATAGCGCTCAGGCGCCCCAAGCAGGAGGCGGTCGACGCTGTCGCGCAGGAGATCGCGACGCTGGAGACGAAGCCGCAAAACGCCGAGATGCGGCAGCGCATCGTGGCGCTGCAGGAAGAGCTTGAGCGGCTGGAGCGCCGCCGCAAGCGGATCGCCTTTGTCGATCCGGTCGATATCCGCTTCAACCGCTTCGACGCCCAGCCGGTGCCGAACGCCAATGCGGTGATGTTCTGCCTGATGGACGTGTCCGGTTCGATGGGCGAACGCGAGAAAGATCTGGCCAAGCGCTTCTTCGTGCTGCTGCACCTGTTCCTGAAACGGCGCTATGACCGCACCGAGGTCGTCTTCATTCGCCACACGCACGAGGCGCAGGAGGTGGACGAGGAAACCTTCTTCTACAACACTCAGAGCGGCGGCACGGTGGTTTCCACGGCGCTCGAGGAGATGCACCGCATCGTCGAGCAACGCTATCCCAGCCGCGAATGGAACATCTATGTCGCCCAGGCCTCGGACGGCGACAATTTCGTCACCGATTCCGAGCGCTGCATCGCCTTGCTCGACGAACAGATCATGCGGCTTTGCCAGTATTTCGCCTATGTCGAGATCCTCGACGAGCGTGAGAGCCACATCTTCGGCGCCACCGACAACGGCACGTCGCTGTGGCGTGCCTACAGTGCGGTCAAGCTGAGGTGGTCGAACTTCCAGATGAGCCGCATCGCCACGGCGGCCGACATCTACCCGGTTTTCCGCCAGCTCTTCGCCAGACAGCCGGGTTATCAAAAGAGCGCTGAAAGAGGGGGCTGATGGCGAGCAAATCCGGGTTGCTGTTTTCCGGTTCCGACTGGGATTTCAGGACGCTGTCGCGTGCCTACGAGACCATCGAGGCGGTCGCCACGGAAGAGCTCCACCTCGACGTCTATCCGGTGCAGATGGAGATCATCTCCTCAGAACAGATGCTCGACGCCTATTCCTCTGTCGGCATGCCGCTGATGTACCGCCACTGGTCGTTCGGCAAGCACTACCTCTACCAGGAATTGCTCTACCGCAAAGGCGGACGGGGGCTCGCCTATGAACTCGTCATCAATTCCAATCCCTGCATCGTCTATCTGATGGAAGAAAACACCATGGCCCTGCAGGCCCTGGTGACGGCGCACGCGGCACTCGGCCATAACCATTTCTTCAAGAATAATTATCTGTTCCAGCAGTGGACTGACGCCAGCGCCATCCTCAGTTATCTGGACTTCGCCAAGGGCTACATTGCCCGCTGTGAGGAGCGGCATGGCGTCGATGCGGTGGAAGAGATCCTCGATGCCGCACATGCGCTGATGGAACAGGGCGTGTTCAGATATCACCGGCCGCCGAAACTGTCGTCGGAAAAGCAGCGCGAGGGCGTTCGCGAGCGCCTGGAATACGAGGAGCGTTCCTACAATGACCTATGGCGCACGCTGCCGCCTTCGAAGGACGGCACCAAGCCCCGCGAGACGGATACAATGGCGGAGCGCAGGAAATCGCTCAAGCTGCCCGAGGAAAACCTGCTTTATTTCCTGGAGAAGAACAGCCTGATCCTGGAACCCTGGCAGCGTGAGGTCATCCGGATTGTCCGCGTCATCGCGCAGTATTTCTATCCGCAGCGCCAAACGCAGGTGATGAACGAGGGCTGCGCCACCTTCGTGCATTACACGCTGATGAACCTTTTGTTCGACCGCGGCCTGATCGGCGAAGGCGCCATGCTGGAAGTGCTGCGCAACCATTCGAACGTGATCTTCCAGCCGGGCTTCGACGATCCGCGCTTTTCCGGCATCAACCCTTACGCGCTGGGCCTCGACATGATGCAGGACATCCAGCGCATCTCGACCGCGCCGACCGCCGAGGACCGCGACTGGTTTCCCGATATCGCCGGCAATGGCGACTGGCGCCAGACCCTGCTGGACGCCTGGGCCAACCATCGCGACGAGTCCTTCATCCGCCAGTATCTGAGCCCTACCCTGATCCGGAAATGGCGGTTCTTTGTGCTTGCCGATGCGGCCAACGATCCGCACTACGAAGTCGCCTCGATACACAATGAGCGCGGCTACGAGAGCATCCGCGCCGCACTCGCCCACAGCTACGACATCGGCGCCAGCCGGCCGGACATCCAGGTGGTGGACGTGGACCTGCTCGGCGATCGGCATCTGCGCCTGCAGCATAAGGTCAAGGACGGCATAGTGCTGGAAGGCGGCAGCCGCGACGCCACGCTGCGCCATATCCGCAAGCTCTGGGGCTACGAGGTCAGCATGGCTGCGGTCGACGCACAGACCGGCGCCACAGTCCACGAACGGTCGACCAGCCAGATCGGGGAATGACCGAACCGGACTTGCCGGCGAAGTCGGGTGTCGTTGCCTTTATAGGATCACCAACCACCCTAAGTACGCGCGCGCCACGAGGGCATCATTCAGGGAGCAGGAAAATGCGCGCATTGATGATCGCCACCCTTCTTCTGGTCGCCGTCTCGATGGCGCTCTCGCTCGCGCACGCACTGGAATTGCCCGGCAAGTTGCGCCTCAAGGAGGCCACCTACAGATCAGTGCAGGCGATCTACTATCCCGGCTTCACGATCGGCGGCTTTGCCGAGATCGGCGGCATCATTGCCCTCGCCATCCTGCTCTACCTGACGCCTTATCCAAGCGCTCGATTCTGGTGGACCTTGGCGGCGCTTGCCTTCTTGCTGGCGGAACATGCGACCTATTGGTTGATCACGCATCCCGTCAATAATTTCTGGGTGCAAGACGTTGCCATGCCGCAATCAGCCGCGACGTTTTTTTCAATGTTCTCTCGAAAGCAGACCGGCGACTGGAGAGACTTGCGCAACGTCTGGGAGGCTTCGCATGTCGCCAAGGCAGGCCTGGCGATGCTGAGCCTCGTCTCAATTGCTATCGCCGCGACATTTTTTGCTGAATAGCGCCAGGGATCAAGACGGCCCTCGTCCGCCAACTTGTCGCCACGAACGCTGCATCCGTCAGATCAGGGAACGGAACCGGCGTACTATCTTAACGTCAAGCGATCCTGCCGTTTCAGCGGTCGGTGCGATGCTTGTTGTGGGCGCTTTCCTGGTGCTCGCCGCGGATGATGTTGCGGTCGTCGGGATCGGCAATGTCCTTCGGGTCCGATCTGAGCTCGGCACCGCGCCGGAACGCCTCGCGCTCTTGCCTGGTCTTTTTCAAATCCGCTTCCGCGTCGAAATCCTTGCCGGCGTTTTTCGTGTTCTCGCGCTCTTCGATGACGCGCAATTGCTGCTCATGAGTCTTTTTTCCGGCCATCGGTGACCTCCTTCTTTTGATTTTCCACTTTCCCAGGGTCCAAATTCGCTACAGCCCGAAAGGATAGGTCTCGGGAAGGCCTGTCCCCGCATGTTCCGGCCCAAGCGGCGTCACGGCACTGGTTTCATCGAACCAGACGAAAGCATCGAACTGGCGGGCGAGCGAGGCGTCCGCATAATGGCTGTGGAGCTCGGTTTCGGGCCGGTAGATGACGCCGATAAAGCGTTCCAGCCGGCGCTCCAGAAGCCGTTCGCGCAGCGTGTCGTCGCGATCGAAATCGAGCAGGAAAGGCGAGACGCCGCTGTCGTGGCAAAGCCGCTCATAGCTGTCGTTGTGGGAAGGCCGAACCGGTTTCACTTCCATGTCGCCGTCCCAGTCGGTGGCGGCGGCCACCGTCCCGGAATGCGTACTGAGCCCGATCAAGGCAACCTCGTCGCCAAAACGCTGGCGGCAGAGCTGGCCGATATTCAGTTCGTCCCTGACGATCCCCATTTCGGTATAGCGGGCATCGCCGATATGGGAATTATGTGCCCACACCACCGCCTTGGCGTTCGGGCCGCGGGCCTGCAGCAGGTGCTCCAGCGTTTCGAACATATGGGTGTCGCGCAGGTTCCAGGATTGCGCGCCGCCGTAATACATGGTGCGGTAATAGCGCTCGGCGGAGGCGACCAGACGGGCATTCTGGCTCGCGTCGAGGAAATCGATGCCGTCCTGCTGCGCGTAGTCGAGCTCTCTGGAAAGCAGTTCCCGGCATTGCTCGAGCACGGCCTTCTCGCATTTCTGGTAACCGGAGGTGAGTGCGACACGGCCATAGGTGGCCGGGTCGTTCTGCCACGGCGTCAGGCAGCCATAGCGTTCGCGCGCGATCCTCGCCGCCTGCGGATCGACCCGGTCGAGATATTGCAGGACCGCCGCAATCGATCCACCCATATTGTAGATGTCGAGGCCATAGAACCCGGCCCGCCGGGAGGATAGCCTGATCCGCTCATTATGCTGTCGCATCCAGTCGACGAACTCGGCGACGTCGGTGTTGCGCCACATCCAGGTGGGAAAGCGCTGGAACGGCGGATCTGCGCCAGGCCGCGGCGGCCGATGGCGGACGTAGCGGTCGATCGCCGCGGCATCGGGCCAGTCGGCCTCGACCGCGGCGATGGTGAAGCCATGCTTCTCGATCAGCCTGCGAGTGATCGCGGCGCGCGCACGGTAGAACTCCGACGTGCCGTGGCTGGCTTCGCCGAGCAAGACGACGCGGCGGTCGGCAAACCGGTCGAACAGCGCACCGAAGGCCGGATCGTCGAAATCCGGAAGCGGTTCGGCGGCGGCCGCGATCATCTGCGGCAGGCTGCTCCTGCGCTGATGCCGGTGCGGAAGATCGGCCGCTATCTGGCTGTCGCTGCCTGGCTCGCCCCAGCCTTGCTCGCCGATCAGCGGAACAAACCGCACGCCGCCGAAATCCTCCTCAGTGTAGGTTGCGGCGCCGGTACGGGTGACCTTGAGCAGGCGCTGCGAGTCGAATTCATCGCCGACCGGGATGACAAGCCGGCCAGCGACGTCGAGCTGTTCCTGCAGAGCGAGCGGTGCGCCGGGTCCGGCGGCCGCAACCAGGATCGCATCGAAGGGTGCCGCCTCGGGCCAGCCTTTGGTGCCGTCGCCGGTGCGGACTTCGATATTGTCGTAGCCAAGCTTTTTGAACCGCTGCCTTGCCGTTTCAGCCAACGCGGCGTGGCGCTCGATCGTGTAGACGCGTTCGACGATCCGGCTCATTACGGCAGCCGCATAGCCCGAGCCGGTGCCAACCTCGAGGACGTGGTCGCCGGCTCCGACCTCGGCCATTTCGATCATGAACGCAACGATGTAGGGCTGCGATATCGTCTGACCTTCGGCGATCGGCAGCGGCCCGTCCTCATAGGCGAATTCTTCAAAGCCAGGATCGACGAAAGCCTCGCGCGGGACCTCGCGCATCGCCTGAAGGACATTGCGGTCGCGAATGCCACGGCGGCTCAAGTGGATGTCGACCATTTGGTTGCGGGCATGGGAGAGATCGAGCATCTTTTTGCTCCTCCTATGGGCCTCCGCTACAATCGCCCAAGCTGCTCAACGCCTCCTCGGCCGGCTCGTATCTCAGGGCCTCGGCAGTCCCTTTGGATCCAAGCAATGCGGTGCATCTCCCTAACCGTTGGCAAGCCCCGAGGTTCCCCAAAAGACCGACCCGCTTTTGTCCGGCGAGGCGGGTTGCAGGATCGGCAATCGCTAGCCACGCCGCCCAAACTTATTTCAAGGCAAATCCTTTCTCCGACGCGACGCCACTCCAGATAACGACGGACGAGGGTATTCCGGAGGCATTTCCATGAACGACGAGGTCCGCACCGCTGCGCACACGACCGGCCTTGACCAGATCGATCTGATGGACCGCTACTGGCGCGCCGCGAACTACATCTCGGTTGGCCAGATCTACCTGCTCGACAATCCGCTCTTGCGCGAGCCCTTGCGGCCCGAGCACATCAAGCCGCGGCTGCTCGGCCATTGGGGCACGACGCCCGGCCTCAATTTCATCTATGTGCATTTAAACCGGATTATCCGTGAACGTGGTCTCGATGTCCTGTTCATCTGCGGCCCGGGTCACGGCGGCCCGGCAATGGTCGCGAACAGCTGGCTCGAGGGCACCTACAGCGAAATCTATCCCGAGGTCGGCGGGGACGAAGACGGCCTGCGCAAGCTGTTCCGGCAGTTCTCGTTTCCCGGCGGAGTGCCGAGCCACGCGGCTCCGGAGACGCCCGGCTCGATCCACGAAGGCGGAGAGCTCGGCTATGCGCTGGTCCATGCCTTCGGCGCCGCCTTCGACAATCCGAACCTTGTGGTTGCCTGCGTCGTCGGCGACGGCGAAGCCGAGACCGGCCCGCTCGCCGCGGCCTGGCATTCCAACAAGTTCCTGAACCCGGCATCCGACGGTGCCGTCCTGCCGATCCTGCATCTCAACGGCTACAAGATCGCCAGCCCGACCATCCTCGGCCGCATGGAAGACGAGGCGTTGCGCAGCCTGTTCCTCGGCTATGGCTACGAAACCTTTTTCGTGGAAGGCCATGAGCCTGCCCCGATGCATCGGGAGATGGCCCGCACGCTCGATACCGTGCTCGGCCGGATCCACTCCATCCAGGAGCCCGCACGAGCCGCGGGCTGGAAGGGAGAGCGGCCGCTGTGGCCGTTGATCGTGCTGCGCAGCCCAAAGGGCTGGACCGGGCCGAAAGAGGTCGACGGCAAGAAGGTCGAGGATTTCTGGCGTTCGCACCAGGTGCCGGTGTCGAATGCACGCGGCGATGCGGCGCACCGGCAGATCCTCGAAGACTGGATGCGCAGTTACGAGCCGGAGATGCTGTTCGACGAAGGCGGCCATCTACTGGCGGAGCTTGCGGCGCTGGCGCCAACAGGACCAAGACGAATGGGCGCTATCCCCTACGCCAATGGCGGCCTGCTGAAACAAGACCTGGTGCTTCCCGACTGGAAAGGCCTGGCGCTCGACGTACCGCGTCCGGGCGGCACTGTCGGGGAGGCGACGCGGACCGTCGGCAGCTATCTTCGCGATGTGATCCGCTTGAACGCCGAGGCCAGGAATTTCCGGCTGATGGGACCCGACGAGACGTCCTCCAACCGCCTCGACGACGTGTTCGAGGTTACGGATCGGGTCTGGATGGAGCGGATCGAGCCTTACGACGTCCATCTTTCCCGTGACGGCCGCGTCATGGAAGTGCTCAGCGAGCATCTTTGCCAAGGCTGGCTGGAGGGCTATCTGCTGACCGGCCGCCACGGCCTGTTCTCGTGCTACGAGGCGTTCGTCCACATCATCGATTCCATGGTCAACCAGCACGCCAAATGGCTGAAGACCTCCGGCGAACTTGCCTGGCGCAAGCCGATCGCCTCGCTCAACTACCTGCTGACCTCGCATGTCTGGCGACAGGATCACAACGGCTTCAGCCATCAGGACCCAGGCTTTGCCGATTTCGTCGCCAACAAGAAGGCCGACACGGTCAGGCTCTATTTCCCGCCCGACGCCAACACGCTGCTGTGGATCACCGACCATTGCCTGAAAACCTACAACCGCATCAACGTCATCGTCGCCGGCAAGCAGCCGGCGCCGCAATGGCTGTCCGCCGAAGACGCGGAAGCACACTGCAAGGCCGGCGCCGGCATCTGGGAATGGGCCGGGACGGTTGCCAAGGGCGAAGATCCGGATGTGGTCCTGGCCTGCGCCGGCGACGTGCCGACGCTGGAGACGCTGGCTGCAGCCGATATCCTGCGCTCGGGCATTCCGGACCTGAATATCCGCGTCGTCAATGTCGTCGACCTGATGATTTTGCAGTCGAATTCCGAGCATCCGCATGGCTTTGCCGATGACAGGTTCGACGCACTGTTCACCAGGGCCAAGCCGGTCATCTTCGCCTATCACGGCTATCCCTATCTCATTCACCGTCTGACTTACCGGCGCGCCAACCACGACAACATGCATGTGCACGGCTTTCGCGAGGAAGGCACGACGACGACGCCGTTCGATATGGTGGTGCTCAACCAGCTCGACCGCTATCATCTGGCGCTCGCCGCGATCGCGCGTGTGCCGGGGCTGGCCGAGCGGGCGAAGGATCTTGCCGCGGCGTTGCACGGGAAATTGGCTGAGCACACGGCCTATGTCCGCGAACATGGCGAGGACATGCCCGAGATCCAGAAATGGTCTTGGCCGCAGGACGGCGCGACGAGGGCCGGCGATTGATGCGACGATCGATCCTTGCGTTGAATGCCGGCTCTTCCAGCATCAAGTTCGGGCTTTACGATCTTGAAGCGTCCGCCGAACTGGATCTTGCCTCGCGCGGTTCGCTGGATCTGGGCGATGCGCCAAGGCTGACCGCGAAAGCCGCCGATGGGGAGCTGCAGTGCGATCGGCCACTTGCCGCGGACGCATCACGCGACATGGGCATCGGCCAGATGCTGCAATGGATCGAGAACGAACTTGGCGGAAGGAAATTGATCGCCGCCGGCCATCGCATCGTCCATGGCGGGCGCGAGTTCGTCGAACCTGTCCGCCTGACGCCGACAATTATCGAGGCTCTCGACAGGCTGACCCCGCTTGCGCCACTGCACCAGCCGCGCAGCCTCGCGCCGATCCGGGCGCTTGCCGCGTTGCGGCCCGACCTGCCGCAGGTCGGATGCTTTGACACCGCCTTCCATCGGACCATCGAGCCTCTGGTCAGCCGTTTCGCGCTGCCGCGCCGCTATGAGGCAGACGGCATCCACCGCTACGGCTTTCACGGGCTTTCCTACGAATATGTCGCGGGCCGACTCGAGCAGATATCGCCCGATCTGGCGGCAAAAAGAACCATCGTCGCCCATCTCGGCAATGGGGCGAGCCTGTGCGCCATGCGCGACGGGCGCAGCGTCGATACGACGATGGGCTTTTCGGCGCTTGACGGCCTGGTCATGGGCACACGCTGCGGCGCCATCGATCCGGGCGTGCTTTTGTACCTGCTGCTGGAAAGAGGCGTTTCAGGAGAGGCGCTGCAAGACATGCTCTACGAGGAATCCGGCCTGCTCGGCGTGTCCGGTATTTCCGGCGACATGCGCTCGCTGGAGGCCAGCGACGACGGCCGGGCCCGCGAAGCGGTGGAGCTTTTCGCCTTCCGCGCCGCCAGGGAAGTTGCCGCCCTCGCCAACACGCTGGGTGGCCTCGAATGCCTGGTGTTCACCGCCGGCATCGGCGAGCACTCGGCCACGGCCCGTAAAGCGATTTGCGACAGGCTTGACTGGCTCGGCGTGGCGATCGACGAGGCCGCCAACAGCTCTCATGCCGCGCTGATGAGCCAGGCGGAGAGCAAGGTGGAAGTCCGCATCGTGGCGACCGACGAAGAAGGTGTCATCGCCCGCCACACGCGCAAGGTGATCGACGGCCCCGGCTGAGGCGGATGGCCTCGAATGGCGGCGCTTGCTCGACCGGCTACGCCGCGAGGGCGGCCGATCTGTTGAACACGATGGTCACCCGCGTTCCTTTGCCGGGGGCAGAATCCACCTCGAACCGGGCTTTGGCATTTTCGGTCAGCGATTGAGCGATCAGTGCTCCGAGCTTGCCGGGTTTCGGCCAGGTCTCGCCTTCGCTCGGTTTTTTCGGCTTCGGCGGACATTCCAAGCTTTCGATGTTTTCGGCGGGGGGATTATGGTCAATATCAGGTCACTCGCCAACTGCGAAGTCCGCTCATTGCGCCGTGCGGCCAGGAATGGCGGACAGCCGAGTTCATGAATGAGAAGCGTCTGAAAGTTCAGCTGGAGTGGCTCTGCTCGATCAGGTGGTATTTGTACCGGTCGCGAATATGCTCGTTGAAGAACCGGCCTTTTGATGAGGATTTGCGGAACGCGGCGTGGACCTGCGGCGGCACGTCCTCGTAATCATAGCGGTTTCCGCTCGGGACGAACCATACGGAGAGGATCCTCGTCGCCGGTTGGTAATCGATGCTTCTGATCGCAGTTGAAGGCATTCTCAACAGGTCCAATCCACGCCGTCGTGTGAATAACCCTGCACGGAGAGCGAAGTTCCTTGCTGCCGAAGCAGCCTTGCCGCTACGGGCCGGCTTCACCAAATACGGTTGATGCCATCGCCCAAGACATCGGCTGCAGCCCGCCAGGGCGATCTCTTTGCCGCCGCCGACGACCTGCCGGAAGGATTCCGCTACCGGCCCGAACTGATCACGCCGGACGAACAAGCAGCGTTGGCGAGCCAGCTCGCAAGCCTGCCTTTTCAGGCCTTCGACTTTCACGGCCATCTGGCAAACCGGCGGGTGGTCGGTTTCGGGCTGCGTTATGATTACGACCGGCGCGAAGTCGTCGAGGCACCGCCGATACCCGGCTTTCTGCTGCCGCTCAGGGAAAAGGTTGCAGCCTTCGCCCGCCTGCCCGCCGAGACCTTCGTGCAGGTGCTGATCAACGAGTACCGGCCGGGCGCCGGTATCGGCTGGCACCGCGACAAGCCTCATTTCGAGGCCGTCGCCGGGGTTTCCCTGCTGGCCGCCTGCAGCTTTCGCCTGCGGCGGAAAAGCGGCACGCGATGGGACCGCAAGACGGTCACCGTCGAGCCAAGATCGGCCTCTCTGATGACGGGTGCTGCGCGCAACGAATGGGAGCACAGCATTCCGCCGGTTGCGGAGCACCGCTATTCGATCACGTTGCGCACGCTGCGGCCGCAACGCGCTTAAAGCAGAGCGGTGAGGAAGCCCGAGCACTGCCCTAAGAACTGGGCTGAAACAAATTCATCCGTCGCCATGCCGGCCGGCAAAGTCCGCCAACATGGCGCGCTGGCCTTTCAGGATCTTGAGGTTGGCTTCAGGCAGGGAGAACCAGCCCGCTTTGTCGACTTCGGCAAATTCCTTCATCGAGCCGGACCTTGGCGGCCATTCCATGACGAAGGTGTTGCTGCTGATGGCGTCGCTGTCGAAATCCGTCTCGACGCACCATGCGATGACGAGCTTGCCGCCCGGCTGCCTGTAGCTGCCAAGGCTTTCGAAATCCCCGTCGATGGCAAGACCGAGTTCCTCTTCGGCCTCGCGTTTTGCCGCCGCCAGCTCGTCCTCGTTCTCGTCGACCAAGCCCTTCGGGATCGACCATGCGCCGTCGTCCTTCTTCGCCCAGAATGGTCCGCCCGGATGCACCAGCAAGACCTGGAGATGTCCTTCCCTTCGGCGAAAGATGAGCAATCCTGCGCTGCGTTGGGCCATTCCGCTATTCCCCTGACGAAAATGAAACAAACGTCCGGGCCGGCATATGGAACAGCCTGCCATGGCGGAACGATTTCCGCGCGCAGCCGTTCCGTCCGTTCGACAAATGAGTGATCGACATGGCGACGCCGCGAGCTGCCTGGAAGGGCTTTATGAAAGTCGGATCGGTTTCCTGTGGCGTCAAGATCATGGGTGCCGTCAGCGAGGCCGAGAAAGTGCATTTCAGGATCCTGAACCGCGAGGACGGTCTCCCGGTCAAGAGCGCCTATCTAGACGAGGAGACTGGCGACACGGTCGAGGCGGCCGAGCAGGTAAAAGGCTATGAGGTCGAAAAGGGTGAGTTCATCCATATAGAGCCGGACGAAATCAAGAAACTGAAGATGGTATCGCAGCATACGCTCGAGATCGGCGAGTTCGTGCCTGCCGCCGAAATCGACGCACGCTACCTCGAAAAACCCTACTATCTCGTTCCGGCCGACGCGCCCTCCACGGAGGCTTTCGCGGTGATCCGGGACGCCATGGCCAGGAAGAAAGTGGCAGCCCGCTCCTGCGTCGTGCTGTACCAGCGAGGCCGAGAGGTGCTGATCCAGCCGCTGGGCAAGGGCATGGTAATGACGGAATTACGCAACCACAATGAAGTGGTCGCGGCGGACGCGGTGTTCGAAGGGCTGAAGGCTCGCAAGGTCGATCCCGAGATGCTGGAAATCGCGCAATTGCTGATCGACAAGAAGCCCGCCAAATTCGACCCGTCGAAGTTCGACGATACTTATGAAAAGGCGCTGGTTGCAATGATCGAGGCCAAGCGCAAGGGCAAGAAACCGCCCAAGCCGGCACCTGAGCCCAAGACGAACGTCATCAATCTCGCCGATGTTCTGCGCAAAAGCCTGGCGCAGGAAGGCGGCAAGGCTCCCAGCAAAAAGCCGAGAACGGCCCCAAAACGCAAATCAGCCTGAATGTCCGAAAGCGGATCGAACGGAACCGAAAACGCTCGCGCGCATTTAGATGACGTAGCAATCCGTCGGCAAGCCAAGCGGAGCGGGGGACTGGTGGACGTCGTTGAACTAAGGACTGGCGGGATCCCGCAAGTTTCCTCCGCCGATCTGATGCAGGCGTTGCCTGTGGCCGTCTACACCACCGACAAACAAGGCTACATCACCTTCTTCAACGAACCCGCTGCCGATCTCTGGGGATATCGTCCGGTTATCGGCCAGGATCGCTGGTGCGGGTCATGGAAGCTTCGCCACCTCGACGGGCGGCCGATGGCGCATGACGAGTGTCCAATGGCCGTTGCGTTGCTCGAGGAGCGGGACGTTCGTGGGGGCCGAGCCATCGCCGAGCGGCCGGACGGCCAACTCATCCCGTTCAGTGCGCATCCGGTCCTGCTTCGCAATGAAGCCGGCGAGGTTGTCGGCGCCATCAACACCCTGCTCGACCTGCGCGTGCAGACGCTGGCCGACGACGCCGGCATAAGGCTCGCCGCCATCGTCGAATCCTCGATGGACGCCATCGTGTCCAAAGACCTGAACGGCATTATCACCAGCTGGAACGACGCGGCACAACGCCTGTTCGGCTATACGCCCGCCGAGGCGATCGGGCGCCCGGTGACGATCCTCATCCCGCCCGACCATCTGGATGAGGAAGCCATGATCATCAGCCGCATTCGCGCCGGCGAACGGATTCCCTCATACGAGACTATCCGGCAGCGCAAGGACGGCACCCTGGTTCCGGTTTCGCTCACCATCTCGCCGATACGCGACGGCATCGGGCGTATCATCGGCGCCTCCAAGATCGCGCGCGACATCAGCCCCCACAAGGAAAGCGAACGGCGCATCCGCACACTCATGCGCGAAGTCAACCATCGCGTTAAAAACCAGTATTCGGTGATCGTCTCGATGATCCGCGAGACCAGCAAGCTGGCGGGTACGCCAGAGGCCTTCCTTTCACGGGTCCGGGAACGCATCATGGCCCTTTCGGAATCGCACGACCTCCTGGTCGATGCGGAATGGCGTGGCGCGACCATCGGCGAATTGATCCATGCACAGACCAAGGCCTTCGCGACACAGGCCCGTCTGTCGATGAGCGGGCCGACGATCATGCTGCAGCCGAACGCCGTGCAATATCTCGGCATTGCCTTTCACGAGCTGGCCACCAATTCGGTAAAACACGGAGCGCTGTCGCACCATGACGGACGGGTCGAGGTCGAATGGACCGTGACCCCAGCCGCCGATGGCAGCGACGGCTTCCGCCTTGTCTGGCGGGAACTGGACGGACCATTGGTGGATGAAAACACGCGACGCGGTTTCGGAACGGTTGTGCTCAAACGCGTCACGCCGCAGGCGCTCAGCGGCACCGGCCGCCTGGAATTCGCCAGGCACGGCATCACCTGGACGCTGGAAGCGCCGCTGCGCTTCGTTCAGATGTCGATGGCTGGCATCGCGGCTGATTGAAGGCCGCTACACCGGCCGCGGCTTGGCGGCCGTGTGGCAACGCAATCCCTTTGGTAGCAATCAGGAGGAGCAGCGATGAGTTGGCTGGGCACCTGGCGGAATCAGTACGGGTCGGTGGTCGAACTGACCACCGAAGAGGGCGGACGGATCAGCGGAACCTTCAGGACGGCGCTAGAGGACAGCGCCTTCTTCGGCATGACCGTGCCGCTGTTCGGAGCCTGCCATGGAGACGTCATCGGCTTCACCTGCGCGGCCGAAGGGCGGGTCGGAGCCGCGGCGGTGAGCTATACCGGCATCCTCAGGAACGGGAAGCTGGAGATGCTGTGGCACACCGTTGCGGATGCCGCTCTGTCGGCGGAACAGGAAGGTGCCCCGGCCCGTGCCAGGAAACTCCCCGCCTGGCGCGCGTTTGGAACCAGCCTCGACAGTTTTGAACGCGTCTCCTGACTATCGCGCCCGCCGCCGCGGCATTCAGCTCGCAAGTGAGGCAGCAGGGTTCCCGCGGTGCATCGGAACTCGCGCTGACGATGGCGCGTTAGCCAGGACATGCGCTGTTCGTTACGGGGTCGACCCAATGAGCGTGCTTTATCGCGCAGCGAAAATCGCCGAACAGGCTCATGCCGGGCAGACGGACAAGACAGGGCGGCCTTATATCGAACATTGCCGCCGGGTCGTCGATGCCGTCGAAACGCTCGACCAGAAAGCCATCGCCTATCTTCACGACGTCGTCGAAAAAGGCGACGGCTGGAACCGCGACCGGCTTGAGGCGGCCGGGTTCGGGCCGTCCATCGTGTCTGCCGTCGACGCCATGACGCGGCTGCCAAACGAGGATGATGCCGCTTTCGTTCGCAGGGCCGCGGCCAATCCGTTGGCGTTGCCAGTCAAGCGCGCCGATCTCGCCGACAATCTATGGCAGGCACGGCAGATCGGTGCCTCGACAGCGAAATACGAAGACGGCCTGCGCATTCTCAGGGAAGAGTTCGCGAGCTGACGGACAGCTGGCGGCTGTCGCCGATGTGGGTTTACTCGGTGACGTGCGGCGTGTGCCGCTTGTCTTCCGCGGGATCGGCGTCGATCCGCGCCCTGCCGGGATCGAACGCACCATGGCGGGCGATCGCCAATGCCGGGGTGTCGGGCGTCTCGTAGGCCCACATGAAGTCTTCTGCCGACGAACCGACCGCATGAACACGCCAATAGCTTGCCGTGCCCTTCAGCGGGCCGTGGCTCGTCGTGTTCGTCTTCTCCAAGAGGTCGAAATAGATGTCCTCGAAGGGTATGTAGAAAACAGGATCATGGCCGTCTTCATAGAGCAGCTTTGCCCGCTCGCTCGACGCAATAATGGCATCGGAGAACCGGACGGTCACGGTTCCATCAAACGGGACAATCCTGAGCGGGCCTGGGCGGGGGGCGGAATCTGCGGCTAAGGACTGCATTCGACTTCTCCGTTGACTGCGCTGCCTTCCCGAAACGTGTTGTTGCCCGTCAGGGTTCCAGACCGCGGGCGCGCCGAGGCCGGGTGGTGGAACGGTTTTGCAAGGTCGTCGTTGTTTCAGACCTCCGCACGCGCCATAATCGCAATGGCCGCCACTCACCGACTCAACAGCAAATGGATAACATGCTGGATCGATCGCCTACCCTTCCAAGGTCGCTTGGCGCTGCGCTGCGAAGGGAAGTGCCGCGGTTTGCGGCACCCGGCAATGAAATTTCATGCACTACGGTCGCATCCTACAATGTGCATAAATGCGTCGGCACCGACGGCAGGTTCGATCCGGAGCGGGTCGCGGCCGTGGTCAAGGAACTCGACGCCGATATCATTGCTTTGCAGGAGGCCGACGAAAGAACCGGAAGCAGGCAGGGATTGCTGGATCTCGCAGCACTCGAGCGCGACAGCGACCTCGTCCCCACACACATCCCGGAAAACCGCCGCAGCCATGGCTGGCACGGAAATCTGATCCTGGCACGCCGCGGCGTGGTCGAAAGCGTGAACCAGATCCGGCTGCCCGGCCTCGAGCCGCGCGGTGCGGTTATCGCGGACTTGGAACTGAAGGGCGTCTCCCTCAGGATCATAGCCGCACATTTCGGCTTGCTGCGGCGGTCGCGCTCGCAGCAGGCCAACGCACTTGTCGAAGCCACGCACCCGGTTCTGCGGCCAACAATCCTGCTCGGCGACCTCAACGAATGGCGGGTCCGCAACAGGTCTTCGCTGCTGGCCCTGCTGCCGCATTTCGGTCCGATCGATGCGGTTCTGCCGAGCTTTCCGTCGCGCTTTCCGCTGTTTGCGCTCGACCGCATCCTGGCCAGGCCGCCGCACCTGATTTCCAGCATCGAGGTGCACAAGACGCCGCTGGCGCAGCGCGCCTCCGACCATCTGCCCATCAAGGCCCGCCTGAACCTTGACGCGATAAGGCAGCCGCGACTGCAACCAGAATGAACCTGGAGGGTTGTTAGTCAGATTCAGATCGTTTGCTTCGCTGATATTTGCCGGTGTATTTCATGGATACGGCCATTTCGCGGGTTGCCCGGGACAAGATCGCGGCCGGCGATAGCGGGCTGCTGCTGATCGCCGACAATTATGATGCATTTGCCGCACGAATCCTTGCCGCGCGCAGTGCCACCAGCAGCCTCGACTTGATGTACTATCTCTGGCACGACGACCATAGCGGCCGGCTGCTGATGCAAGAGGTCGTCAGGGCGGCGGAGCGCGGTGTCCGCGTCCGCATGCTGCTGGACGATATAAATCCGCGCAACAGCGACGCCGCTTACCTGGCGCTCAACAGCTACAAGAACATCGAGCTGAGGCTGTTCAACCCCAGCGGCATGAGGAACGGCAGCATCTTTCGCTCGCTGGAGATGGTCGCCCGGCTGTTTGCGATGACCCGCCGCATGCACAACAAGGCCTGGATCGCCGACGGGAGCCTGGCCATCGTCGGAGGAAGAAATATCGGCGATGCCTATTTCGACGCCGCGGAGACAAATTTCCGTGATCTCGACCTGTTGCTTCTCGGTCCTGCCGTTGGGCAGACGATGCAGATCTTCGAGGCGTTCTGGAATTGCGAGGCGGCAAAGCCGATCCAGCTGCTCAACCCGGCTGCGGTGGGCTCGCGCGCCGATTTCCTCGATAATCTCGATGCGTCGATGGACGGCCAGCTTTTGAACAGCCTCAGTGCCTGGCGCACGATCACGGAGTTCATTGCGGCGCATAACGAGGTCTGCTGGACGAAAGGCGTTCGCGTCATTTCCGATCCGCCGGAAAAGGTGCGCGGCAAGCGGCGCAGGAACTGGCTGACCAAGGAGCTGCTTCCCGCTATCGCGGCGACCAGACAGCGGCTCGAAATCGTCTCGCCCTATTTCATCCCCGGCCGCACCGGGTTGGCCATCCTGTCGAAGCTGGTGGACCGTGGCGCCGAGGTTGCAATCCTGACCAACTCGCTCGCCGCGACGGACGTCGCCGCAGTGCACGGCGCTTATGCCAAATACCGCCGCAAGCTGCTTAAAAAAGGTATCCAGCTTTTCGAATTGCAACCCTTCAACCGCCAGGCCAACATCTCCGTTTTCGGCTCAAAGGGAGCCAGCCTCCATACCAAGGCCTTCACGGTCGACGATACGCTCGGGTTTGTCGGTTCCTTCAATTTCGATCCGCGTTCGGTGTCGTTGAATGCGGAAATGGGCGTGCTTTTCCACGATGCCAATCTGGTGATGGAGTTGCGCCGGCTGTTCGAGCACGAAAAGTCGCCGCAGACGAGCTATCAACTGGTCCTGGACAAAGGCGCCGTGCGGTGGCTCGGCATCGCGGATGGCGAGATGCGGCAATGTTCGCGTGAACCGGAGGCCAGTCTCTATCGGCGTATCGTTGCAGCGTTGGTTGGCTGCCTGCCGATCGAATCGCAATTATAGAAGCGACGGATTTGTCGGAACGCAACTCTTTGTCGGAACGGAAATGCGGGACCACGAGTTGTAACCGTTGTCCGGAGCATGCCGATGAAGACCACGATATACAGTTTTCTTGCCGAGCTCTTGCCGTTCTGGATGGCGCATAAACGCAAAATGCGCGCCGACCGCGCCGCTGAGCGGCCGACACGACCGGCTGCTGCCGATGACGATGGTCGGCCGACAAGCGATCCGAATCGAGCAACACCGGCGCGTCGGCGCAACACGTCTTAGGGCGGGATGCTTTCAAATTAGATCCCGCTCCAACTGTCTGGTTAGACGCAATTCCGCGACGCCAAGTGATTCCATTTGGCTGCAGAAGCTCCAGTTCCTAAGCGATCACGCTATCGTCAAGTATCGCTACCCGAAATCCGGCGTTGCCAAGCATCCATTTTGCAACACGTACGTTAATGTGCACTACAGGGTTGCCGCTATAGGTGAGCGCCATGAGCGACAGTGCGATAGAATTCTTGCAGGACTGGATCCACGAAAACGTTCATGTGCCGCCGCCTCCGATCAAGCTTGAAAGGGAGGCGGAAATCCTCGCCAGGGAATGCAAGGAAGAGGCGGCCGACGCCGGCGTACCCATCGAAGACATCGAGGAAGAGGTTGGCGACCTCAAGGATCTGCTCGTCGCCAAGCTCGAAGACGCAGCCGAGGACGAGGCCAGGCAACTCAACGGCCATGGCCAAAAGATTTCTACGTCGGCGGCCGAGCAAATGCCGGCCCTGTAAGGCCGGTCCGAGCGCAGGCAAGGCATCACGAGGTGCGCCGCTTCGGCCTATTGTCCGATCAGCGTCAGCCCGAACAGGATCATCAGCCAAAACCCGGCAGCAGCGACCGCAAGACGCGGCAGGACGCCGTCGCTGGCCAGATGCATGAACAGGATGGCGATGACGGCGGTCTTGGCCGCGGCGATCACCAGATTGAGTGCCGAATTGAAGCCGCCGAGCGCGAGGAAGGACGAGCCGACGGTCAGGGCCAGCAAGGCTAAAAGCCCTATATAAGCAAGCGTGAGTTTGCGGAACTCGCTCATCTGTTGATCAGATAGAGGACGGGGAACAGGAAGACCCAGACGATATCGACGAAATGCCAATAGAGGCCGATTGCCTGCACGCGCCGGAACCGGCTGGCCTCGATCGTGCGTGGCCACAGCGCGAGGATGCCGCCGATGACGATTACGCCGCAAATCAGATGCAAGGCGTGCAGTGACGTCATCGCGAAATAGAGGCCGAAGAAGAATTCGGCATGAACAGTATCCGGGCCCTTATAGATGAAAGGTGCGCCGAGCACCGGCGCCAGCCCTTCGCTGAATTCCCTGGCGTACTCCGTCGCCTTGATCGCCAGGAAGACGACGCCGAGCAGCGCCGTCGCAGCCAATGCCCAGCCAGCGGCGCGCCATCGCCGCGCGGCCGTGTACATATGGGCGAGCGCCATAGCGAAACTGCTGGTGATCAGGACGACGGTGTTGGCCGTGCCCAACGGCAGCGACAGATGCTTCGCCGCGCCGGCGAAGGCGTCGCCATAACTCAACCGGGCAAACATGAAGACGAGCAGGATGGCGCCGAACAGCATCACCTCGGAGCCGATGAACACCCACATGGCGAAGCTGTCGGCTGCCGTTTCGCGAGCCGGCCGGTCGAAGGCGATGCTTGTCGTTGGTGACTTCAAACCAGATCCTCCACCGGGTCCGACCGTTTCTCGGTCAGGCCTTTCATCGGATAGTCGTAGGCTGGTCTGGTGACGGTCGGCATGCGATCGAAATTATGCGCTGGCGGCGGCGAGCTTGTTTGCCATTCCAACCCGGTCGCTCGCCACGGATTGGCCGGCGCCTGCGCGCCTCGAAACAGCGACCATGCCAAGTAGAGGAGCGGCATCAGATAGCCAATCGCCAGCACCACGGCGCCAGCCGACGACAGGATGTGCCAGAAAGCGAATTCCGGCGGATAGGTATGGTAGCGCCGCGGCATGCCCAGAAAGCCGAGCACATATTGCGGAAAAAAGGTCAGGTTGAAGCCGATGAAGGTCACAGCCGCGGCTATACGGCCCCAAACCTCCGAATACATTCGGCCGGTGAGTTTCGGCCACCAGAAATGCAGCCCTGCCATGTAGGCGGTCACCATGCCGCCTACCATGATGTAGTGGAAATGGGCGACGACGAAATAGGTGTCGTGAACGTGGACGTCGATGGCGAGCGCGGCAAGGAAAAGGCCGGCCAGCCCGCCGAAGGTGAACAATGCCAGGAAGAACAGCGCATAAAGCATCGGCGTCTCGAAGCTGATTTCGCCCTTGCGCAGCGTCAGGCTCCAGTTGAAGACCTTTATCGCCGATGGGATCGCGACGCAGAAGGACAGGAACGAAAACACCACGCCGGCATAGGCCGACTGCCCGCTGACGAACATGTGGTGGCCCCAGACGAGAAAGCCGAAGACGGCGATCGCCATCGAAGCCAGGGCGACGGCCTTGTAGCCGAACAGCGGCCGGCGGCTAAAGCAAGGCAGCACTTCCGAGACCACTCCCATGCCTGGCAGGATCATGATGTAGACGGCGGGGTGCGAGTAGAACCAGAACAGATGCTGGAACAGCAGCGGATCGCCGCCGAGGTCGGGATTGAAGATGCCGATGCCGAAGACGCGCTCCAGCACGATGAGGATCAGCGATGCTGCAAGCACCGGCGTCGCCAGCACCATCACCAGGCTGGTGGCGTACAGCGTCCAGACGAAGATCGGCAGCCGGAACCAGGTGAGGCCAGGCGCTCGCAAGGTGTGGACGGTGACGATGAAATTGATGCCGGTCATGATCGTCGAAAAGCCGACGATGAAAACGCCGAATGCCGCGGTCGAGACAAACCCGTTGGCATAGAGCGTCGACAGCGGCGTGTAGAAGGTCCAGCCGGTGTCGACGCCGCCCAAAACCACCGAGGCGAGCGCGAACAGGCTGCCGAACATGAAGACGTACCAGCTTGCCAGGTTGAGCCGGGGAAAGGCGAGGTCGCGCGCGCCGATCATCAGCGGCAGCAGGAAATTGCCGAGCGTTGCCGGGATCGACGGCACCAGGAAGAACCACACCATGATGATGCCGTGCAGCGAAAACAGCCGGTTGTAGACATCGTCGGAGACCAGGTCGCCGGCCGGCGTCGCAAGCTCGATGCGCATCAGCACGGCAAAGGTTCCGCCGAGGAAGAAGAAGGCCGTCAGCGAGACGAAATAGAGCCACGCCACCCGTTTGTGGTCTGTTGTCAGCAGCCAGGAGCGCGGCCCGGCACCTTCTGCGAGATAGCTTGCCGACGCCAAATCGCTGCTCATTGCGGCGCCTCGTTTTTTGCCGCCGGGAACGAGGGAGATTGGAGCGATAGGGATTTGAGATAGGCCATCAGCATCTGCAGTTCGGCTTCGTCAACGAGACCGTCGAAGCTCGGCATCACCGGCTGGTAGCCGGCGGCGATTTCCTTGTTCGGGACAAGGATCGAATCGCGCAGATAGCGTTCGTCGGCGATGACCGTCTGCCGGTTGGCCAACGCCACCGGCTGGCGGAAAACCCCATCGAGGCCGGGCGCCCGCACTTTGCTGGAATTGCCGTGACAGCCGGAGCAGCCGAGCGCGCGGAACAGTTTCCCGCCGCTCGTGGCAAGGCTTTCGCCTTCACCTTGACTGCCGAGCCATGATGCATATTGCTCCGGCGCCACCACCGTCACCCAGCCGCCCATCTCGGAATGCTGCGTGCCGCAATATTCGGCGCAGAACAGGTGATAACGCCCCGGCTGCGTGGCGATGAACCAGACATTGGCCGTGCGTCCGGGAACGGCATCCTGCTTGACCCGAAAGGCTGGCACGTAGAAGGAGTGGATGACGTCCTGTGATGCCAGCGACACCACCACCGCCTTGCCGACCGGCACGTGCAGCTCGTTGATCTCGCGCTGGCCGCCGGGATGGCGGAATTCCCACATCCATTGCTTGCCGAGGCCGGCGATCTCGACGGCGTCCGGTGGCGGACGGTCGCGCCGGACAAAAAGGACTGCGCCCCAGCCGAAGAAGATGAAGGCCATCACCAGGCTGGCAATGGTCCACGCCATCTCCAGCGGCAGGCTGCGGGCACGCGCCCCTGTACGGTCGGCTGCGGAGCCGATACGATATTTGACGGCGTAGCCGACAACGAGAACGGTCAGGAACAGGCCGAGCGCGACTGCGAAAGCCAGCAATGTGTAGAACAAGGCATCGACGCTGCCTGCGATGGACGAGGCTTCCTGCGGGAAAAACCGGATGCCGAAGCTCACGCCCGCCTCCCGCGCGCCAGCAGTATGGCCGTCGCCAACCCCACCACCATCACGATGCTGGCGAGCTTCAACGCAGCCCAGATCGCCGGCGTATATCGCCCCTTGGACGCATCGAAGCCGGCGCAGAGCAGGAAGACATGATCGGCGATCGAGCCGAGCCTGCCGGAAGATGCCTCGACAAGGGCAAGCTCAAGATCGCGCGGCGTGAAGCTCAGCGCCGGCAGCACCTGCGCTATCCGGCCTTTTGGCGTCAGCGCGATGACCGCGATCGGATGGGCGAATTGGTCGATCCGGGCGCGGGTGTCGAAACTGATGCCGGCTTCCGCGGCAAGGGCGCCGCCGGCGCCGTCGGCACTGGTCAGGAACCGCCACGCCGACAGGTTCCTCGCGTCGGCCGCCGCGGCGACCGTGGCTTGCGCATCGCCCGCATCTTCGGGCGTGTCGGCGGCATCGATCGAGACGAACAAAGCGCGATAGGTGTCGGGGTCGAGCGAGGTCTTTTTCAAATCCGAGGCGACCGCCTGTTGGGTCACACCACAAAGGTTCGGGCATTTGTCGTAGCCGAAAATCAGCAGCGCCGGCCGGCCGGCAAGCATTTGGCCGATCGTGCGCTGCTCGCCGGACGCATCGCGAAACACCCGGTTGAGGCTGAGCTGCGCGCCGATCTCGGGATCGAAGGCCGGGCGTGCGAAGGCCATGGCCGGCAGTGCCGCGAGAAGGGAAAAAGCGGTTAGCCAGGCCTTCACGGCCGGCCTCCCTGGGCTGGCGCGGTCCGGCAGCGAGCGGCCTGTGGCGCGCGTGGTATCTCGGCCTCGACCAATCGGCAGTCGGCGCCGGCGGCCGGCGCCGGCTGCCCCCAGTTCGGCAAACCATGGCTGACGATCGCCCACATGGCGTCCTCGATCGGAATGCGGGCAATGCCGGCGGTGCGGTCGACCCAGCCGACCTTGTTCAGCTCCTGCTCCTCCGCCTTGCGGAAGGCAGCGAGGTCGTCTTCTGGAAAGCGCTGCAAGGCTGGACTGGCCCGGTTGCCGACCGATGATGGCCCCGGCAGCGGCCCGAACGGCCTGGTGTCGAAGACGAGCCCGAGGACGATGACTGTTGCGGCCAGGAGCAGCAGCAGGCCGGCCGCGAAGGCAAGCAGCGCGCCCGGCCAGACGTCGCGCGTTTCGGGATGGCGGGCTGCCCTAGCCATGGACCGGCCTCCGGCACCAGAGGGCGATCCGGTCCGGCCGGCCAAGCACGAAAAGCAGCAGCGCAAGCCAGAGGCCGCCAGCTCCTGCCAGCGCGGCAAGATCGTACCAGAATGCGATCACATTGCCGTCCGCCAACGGCGGTCTGATCCGCCAAAGGACATCGACGTAGTGGCCAGCCAGCACGATGCCGCAGATCGACAGCAGGCCGGCATGGCTGCGCTTCAGATCCCGGCTGAGCAGCCCGGCAAAGGGGACCGCGAATTGCAGCGCAATCAGCAGCCAGAGCAGATACTGCCAGCCATTGCTGCTGCGGATGAGGTACCAACGGATCTCGTTTGGCAGGTCGCCGCCCCAGGTCACCAGCCATTGCATGAACGACAGGTAGGTCCACAGCAGCACGAAGCCGAACAGCATGTTGGCCAAATCCTCGCTGAGCGCGACATCCTCCTCGCCGCCCGCCATGACCTCGATCGAGCGGTTAACACACAGTACCGTCATCGCCAGGGCGTAAGCGCCGACGACTTCGGCCGACGCTTCCAGCAACGCATAGATGGTCGAGGAGAACTCCGGCTCCAGCGAGAGCATCCAGTCGATGGCAAAAATCGTCACAGCCAGCCCATGCGCAATCAATCCAGCGGCATAGGCCTTGCCGCGGCCGGCGCTGCCACGACCGCTATCGGTCGTTGTCCAGTCAAGCACGCGCCACGCCAGCACCAGCCAGATCGCGGCGCAGGCGGCAAAGCGCAGCAAAAAGAACGGAACGTTCAGATAAGAGAATTTCTGGCGCACCGTCTCGGGCAATGCAGCCGCGTCGGCACTCGCCCAGGGAAAGACCAGGTCGAGCCTGAGCAGAACCGGCAGCAGCAGAAGCAGCGCCAGCGGCAGCGTCGCGACGAGAGCGCGCAGCGGCTGGCGGATTGCCTCGCCCCAGCGGCCGCCGGTCAGCCCATGCACCATCAGGATGGTCAGCGCGCCGAGCGGCAGGCCGAGCAGGAAGAGCGCCGCAGGCAGCCAGCCGGCCAACATGGCTCTGAAGTCGAAGGCCAATCCCGTGGCGCAAAGCACAAGTCCGACGGCGGCCACGGCAAGCGCCGGCAAAATCAAACGTTCGGTGGCAAGCCGCATCATCGCCCGCATCATCGATCCGGCTCCGCATTGAGCTCGGCACGGAGGCTTTCCGGCAGCTCGGCAATTGGTGCATCGCGCGAATATTGCAGGGCGCGGATATAGGCGACGATCGCCCAGCGGTCGGCAGGCGGGACACGCGCCGCGTAGGAATACATGGCGCCATAGCCGTTGCTGATGACGTCGTAGAAATGCCTGTCGCTCGCCTTGCGCAACGCGTGCTGGTGATAGGTCGGCGGCGCCGGAAAGCCCCGCTCGACGATCATGCCGTGGCCGTCGCCGGCGCGGCCGTGGCAAGGCGAACAGAAGATGTCGAAGCGTTGCTGGCCTCGCCGCAGCAGCATCATCGTGACCGGATAGGGAAAAGTGTCGGGTACCGGCGAAAGATCGGCATCGCGTGCGACCGTGTCCTCGACCGGCGCCCGCGCCGACATGCCGTCGGCGAACTGGTTGCTGCTTTCGAGCGGATCGTAGCGCGGCTGGTCCTCCATGTCCTGCCGGCAGCCGGCGACCAGCAAGGCTGCCGACAGCAGGATCGTGCGCATGTTCACGCCTCCACCTCCTCGACGGTTTCGGCGCCGAGCCGTGTCAGCTGGCCCTTGGTCACGCCCTTGCGGAACTTCGGATCGGCGGCCTCGACGAGCAGATAGAACTTGCCGCCGCGCGCATAGGTGAAGCTCGTGGCGTTGAAGACCGGGTGGTAATATTCGGGCAGGCGATTGGCGGCCAGCATGCCGAAGAATGCGGCCAGCGCAGCGCCAAGTATCGCGGCCTCGAAGGCGATGACGAGAAAGGCCGGCCAGGAATGCAGCGGCCGGCCGCCGACATTGAGCGGAAAATCGATCTCGACCGAATAGAGGATCAGGCCATAGACAAACACCGCGCCGACGATGGCGCCGCCAAGGATGGTCCATGGCAAGCGCGTCTTGCGCATGCCGAGCATGTCGGCCAGCCCATGCACATGGAACGGCGAGAACGCGTCCATGCGCCGGTAGCCGCGCGCCCGCATGGTGCGGACCGCCTCGGTCAGCGCTTCGGGATCGGCGAAAGCCGCAATGACGCCGTAAAGGCTCATCTTGCGCCGCCCCTCTCCCCGGCCAGCTCCTCGACCTCGAAAATGGTGATGGCCGGCAGGACGCGGATGAACAGGAAGACCAATGCGAAGAAGGTGCCGATCGAGCCGAACAGGATGCCGAAGTCGAGCCATCTCAGTGATTGTTCGCCCCAGGACGACGGCAGGTAATCGCGGCTTGGCCCGGTGACGACGATGACGTAGCGCTCGATCCACATGCCGACATTGATGATCAGGGCAATGGCGAACAGCACTGGCATGTTGAGGCGCACCCGCCGGAACCAGAGCAATTGCAAAACAGCGCCGTTGCAGGCGAGCATGGTCCAGAACAGCGGCGCATAGGGTCCGAAGGCGCGCTGCCACATCATCGTGCGCTCATAGGTTTCGCCCGAATACCAGGCGAAGAAAGCCTCGGAGGCATAGCCGTAGATGACGATCATGCCGGCGGCGATCATCAGCTTGGCGGCATTGTCCATGTGCCGCAGCGTGATCAGATCCTGGACCGAAAACGCCCAGCGCAGCGGGATGGCGATGGTAAGCACCATGGCGAAGCCGGACAGCAGCGCGCCGGCAACGAAATAGGGAGGAAAGATAGTCGAATGGAAGCCCGGCGTGATGGCGAAGGTGAAGTCGAGCGAGACGATCGAATGCACCGAGACGACCAGCGGCGTGGCCAGTGCCGCCATCAGGAAATAGACCGTCTGGTAGCGCGCCCAATGAAAGGCCGAACCGCGCCAGCCGAGCGCCAGTATCCCGTAGAACAGCTGCGCCGGGCGCGATTTCGCCCGGTCGCGCAGGACGGCGAGATCGGGCAGCAGGCCCATATACCAGAACATCAGCGAAACGCTGGCATAGGTGGCGATCGCCGCGAAATCCCAGACCAGTGGGCTGCGCCATTGCGGCCAATGCATATGCGTGTTGGGTAGCGGCAGCAGCCAGTAGAAGAACCACGGGCGGCCGAGATGCAGGATCGGGAAAAGCCCCGCCATTGCCACGGCAAACAGCGTCATCGCCTCGGCAAAGCGGTTGATCGAGGCGCGCCATGGTTGGCGCAGAAGCAGAAGCACCGCCGAGATCAGCGTGCCGGCATGGCCGATGCCAATCCACCAGACGAAATTGCCAATCATCGTGCCCCAGACAACCGGAATGTTGACGCCATAGGCGCCAACGCCGACCGAGATCAGATAGGTAATCGAATAGAGAAAGATGAGGACGAAGACGAAGCAGGCGAAAAACGCGGTCCAGAAATAGCGCGGCAGCCTGCCGTCGAGGACGATCGCACTGATACGGCCGCTGATCTCCGGAAGGTCGTGCCGGCCGCGCAGAACGGGCAGTGCGCCCGGTTTCCCAGCAATAGCCTCAGCCATCGGCTTTCCCGCCTGGCGAGAGACGGCCGTTGATATTCCTGATCTTGCCGAGATAGGTGGTGCGGGGTCGCGTGTTGAGGTCCTCGAGCAAGGCGTAGTGTTGCGGCGCTGCTTTTTCCTGCACGACAGCGGCGCCCTTGCTGTTGAGGTCCCCGAAAACGATCGCCTGTGTCGGGCAGGCCTGCTGACAGGCGGTCACCACTTCGCCGTCGGCGATGTGGCGGTTTTCGATCTGCGCCTTGATGCGTTTTTCGGAAATGCGCTGGACGCAGTAGGTGCATTTTTCCATCACACCGCGCGAACGGACGCTGACGTCTGGATTGTGCGCGGCCTGTTCCGGTCCGGCCGCATCCTTGTCGAATTCCTGGAAGTCCAGGAAGTTGAAGCGCCGCACCTTGTAGGGGCAGTTCTGCGAGCAGTAGCGCGTGCCGATGCAGCGGTTGTAGACCTGCGCGTTCAGCCCGTCATGGGTGTGGGTGGTGGCGTTGACCGGACAGACGACCTCGCACGGCGCCTTCTCGCAATGCATGCAAGGCACCGGCTGGAAAAAGACGTCGGGATCGTCGAGCGGGCCGGAGTAGTAGCGGTCGATCCGCAGCCAATGCATCTCATGGCCGAGTGCCGACTCGTCCGGCCCGACGGTGGCGATGTTGTTTTCCGCCTGGCAGGCAGAAACGCAAGCCATGCAGCCGATGCATGCCGACTGGTCGATCGACATGCCCCAGGCTTCCTGGCTGTATTGCCAGTCGGGATAGAGCGATCCGGTTGGCGCGGGCGGGGCGCCGTCGCGCACGAAGTGTGGATTTTTGCGGAAGGCCTCGAGCGAGGCATGGCGAACGATCGCCCTGCCCTCCATCGCCTGATGGTGTTGCGTGGTGATGACCCGCGCACTGCCGTCCCGCGGCGCGACCGTGGCGCCATAGACGATCCAGGGAGCCTCGAGGCTTCGCAGCCTGTACGCGTCGTGGCCGTCGGCGAGTGCTGCCACCGAACCGAGCTTCCGGTCGAAGCCCAGAGCAAGTGTCACGGTCTCGTCGGGATGGCCAGGCATGATCCAGACCGGCGCATCGATGTCCGTGCCGTTCGAGGCGATATTGACGACCCGGGCGTTTTCCACCTGAAGCCGCCCCGCCGTCGCTGGCGATATCAGCGCTGCATTGCCCCAGACGATCTTGCTCAGTGGCCGCGGCAATTCCTGCAGCCAGGACGAGTTGGCATTGCGTCCGTCGCGCAGCCAGGGATCGGCGACGAAACGGATTTCGACGCCTTTGGCCGCTTCGACGCGCGGGTTCAGGCCGCGCAAATCCGCCGGCATCGCAACATCGACTGGAGTGCTGGCACTTCCGGATACAAAGCCGTCGCGAAGCGCCTTTCGCCACGCGGGATCGTCCAGTGCTTGCGCCCAAGTCGTTTGTGCCCATGTCCGGCGGACGAGCGGCAGCGCAGAAACAGCGAATTCACCGCCAAGCACGGCCAGGATTTCATGCACCGCCCGCCCCTGGTAAAGCGGCCTGATCAGCGGCTGCACGATCGACGCGGTTCCGTCATGGGCGCGCAGGTCACTCCAGCTTTCGAGATCATGCGCAGCAGGGACATGCCAGTGTGCGGCGAAGGCGGTTTCGTCGCGGTAGAGACCCCAGTGGACAAGAAGCTTCAGCTGCGAAAACACGTCGCGGACATCGAACCCCGCAGGTGCGGTGTGGAGAGGATTGGCGCCGAGTATGACAACGGTGTCGATATCTCGCGCGGCGATCGCCTGGCAAAGTGCAGCGAGGTCGCCCTCGATGGGCATCGCGTCGGGCGGCTCGATCAGTTCCACGGTGTTGCCAAGCGCACCAAGCCGCGCATTCATGGCAAGAGCCGCGGCATGGACGAACGGTGTTTGATGGACGCCCGGCACGATCAGCGCCGAGCGGCCGGCCGCCTTCAGATCGTCCGCAGTGGCAGCCAGCCAGGCCGGGTCCAGTGCCAAGGCGCTTGGCGCCGCTTCGCCGCCAAGCACCGCGCTCAGCGCCGCGGCGACGGCTTCGACCTCGCTCGGCCGCACCGGCCTGCGGTGATCGGCGGCAGCGCCGGTGATCGTCGGCGTCGATTCCACCGCATAGACCCGGCTCATCGTATCGTCCGCCCGGCGCACGCGACGCCGCGCGGCAAAGTCACGGGCGTAAGCGAGACGGCCGGGGCCCTCGCCCAGGAAATCCGCGTCGAGACTGACAATCGCGTCGGCGCGATCGAACCGGTAGACCGGTGCAAGCGCCCTGCCGAAAAGGGTCTGCGTGGCTTCGGCGCCGGACGGCGTTGCCAGGGGATCGTGCTGGAACAGCCTCAGCCTGGGGTAGCGCGCGCGCAGCGCCTCGAGCTGCGCCTTCATGGTGGGCGAGGTCGTCGCCTCGATCAGCAGCGCCGCGCCGGCACCGCCTGAGCCGGCCAGCCGCGAGGTGAGCTCGGCCATGTCGGCAAGGAAGTCGCCATAGGCCGCCGGTTCGCCGTGTTTCAGCGGCATGCGCGAGCGATCGGGGTCGAAAAGCGACAGCACCGCCGCCTGCATGATGGCGTCCGTCGCACCGCGCGAGGCCGGATGGTCGGGATTGCCTTCCACCTTGGTCGGCCGGCCCTCATGGCTTTCGACCACCGCACCGATACCGTAGCCATCGCTCGAAAGCGTGGTCGCGTAATAAAGCGGCTTGCCGGGAACGATGTTTTCCGGCTGGCGGATATAAGGCAGGATGTCTTCGGCCCGGCTGCAGGCGGCAAGCCCGGCCAGCGTCAGCGATGCACCCATCAGCTTCAGCAGCGTGCGCCGGTCGAGCCGCGGGATGCGGCGCTCGGCGATCGAGGGAAATTCGGCATCGACGAAGCGGCGGAATTCCGGCGTATCGGCGAGCTCGTCGAGGCTTCGCCACAGCTCCGGGCCGGGCGAAAGCCGTTCGCGCAGGCCGGCCATGTCTGGAGCCGCGATCGGTTTGTCAGCGGTGGCAGACATAACAGTCGGTCATGGTCTCGGGGTGGATATCGAGAAGGCTGATGAGTGACCGGCGGATTTCGGCGATGCCGGCCGGTGGCTTCCAGTGCATCAGGAACACGTCCTCCGGCGGACGCAAATTAGGCTCGGGATCGCGATGGCATGCCAGGCACCATTCCATCGATAGTGCGTGCGCCCGCCGCATCAGCGGCATGTCGTCGACCTCGCCATGGCACGTCTCGCAGGCGACGCCTTTAGCGATATGGATCGAATGATTGAAATAGACGAAGTCGGGGACACTGTTCACCCGCTGCCACTGCAATGGCTGCCCGGAAGCAAGGCTTGCCCGTATCGGCGCCAGCATGTCCACGTTGGTGAACAGCTGCGAATGGCAGGTCATGCACACCTCGGTCGCCGGCAGACCCGCCGATGACGAAGTCTCGGCGCCGCTATGGCAATAACGGCAATCGAGGCCGAGCTCGCCGACATGGTGCCTGTGGCTGAACGGCACTGGTTGCGCCAACGGCCGGCCAACGCCGGTGACGAAGTCCGAACGCAAGACGGCGGTACCGCCGAGAGCCGCAAAGATCGCCATGAAACACGCGCCCCACAGAGCGAAGCGTGAAATGCCGTTGGCACTCCTTGAAAAGACCTGCGGCATCCCCTCGCCGATTTCGCATCCAGCAAACCGTATTCACCCCCCAAAGTGCCTAACTAAGGCTGCGTGGGTAAGTTCCGGCTGGAGCAGCGGAGATCACAGAATGGTTACCCCGCCCTGGCCCATCAGGTCGGGGTGACCGGAAACCATCGAACCCTCCATACGTTCGGATGAGGTCACGTTCTGTTTCACCCGGATAAGCATCATGACCATCCCCCACCCCATCCCATTCGCCGCCGGTCCGGCGTTGCCTTCTGGTGGACGATGTTCGTCGGCGCGCTGCTGACGATCCTCGGCCTGCCGATCGGAGGGGGCGGTGCCTGGCTGATCGCGCTGGGCGGATCCTGGTACTATCTGCCCGCCGGGATCGCCCTGCTGGCCGCCGGCAGCCTGCTGCTTGCCGGCAATGCCGCCGGTGTATGGCTTTATGTCCTGACCTGGCTGGCGACACTTGCACCCGGCGGACACCATTTCATGGAGACCAGGATCGGCGACGACGTCATTGCCGACGTCATTGCCTACGCATTGCCTAAAAGCTGACGCCAGACGATGACGGCTTCGCGGGACGCTTCCATCCTGATCGTCGGCGCCGGCCCGACCGGGCTGACGGCGGCAGTCGAACTGGCAAGGCGCGGCATTGCACCTCGCATCATCGACCGCAAGGAAGGCCCGACGCCGCTCGCCAAGGCGGTCGGCATCAGTTCGCACAGCCTCGACATCCTTGAACCGTCCAAAGTCGCTGCCCGATTGCTCGCCGAAGGATTGAAAATTCGCCGAGCCCGTTTCTACTTCGAAGGACGAGCGCTCGGCGAGATCGATTTCTCGATCCTGCCGCACCGCCATAATTTTCTGCTGTCGCTGCCGCAGCGCGACACCGAATCGCTGATGACCGATACGCTCAAGGGATTTGGCATCGACGTCGAATGGCGAAGCACATTTGTCGGCATGGCCGAGCACAAAGGTCGGGCCGAGGTGCGGATCGAGGCGCCAGACGGCCGTGACGAGGCAAGTTTCGACCTTATCTTCGGAGCCGACGGTGCGCAAAGCACGGTGCGTGATGCCATGAGCATCGGCTTCGATGGCTACACGCATCGGCGGCAATGGAGCATTGCCGACGCCGACATCGACGATTGGCCCTATGAGCCGATGGCCGCCCACGCATTTCTTCACAGGAACGGCGACGTCGGTTTCATCATCCCGATCGGCGAGAAGCGCCATCGCGCGGTCTCCAACACCGAGGATGCGCTGGCCCGCATCCCCGGCAATTACCGGATCACGCGGTTGTTGGGGACCGACCGCTTCCATATTCCGGTACGACAGGCGCCGCGTTATCAAACCGCATGCGTCTTCCTGGGAGGCGATGCCGCGCATGTGAATTCGCCGTTGGGCGCGCGCGGCATGAATCTCGGCATCGAGGACGCCGCGTCATTCGCCAGGCGTTTCGTCGACGGCACGCTTGCCGGCTACACAAGCGAACGCCACCCGGTGGGGCAACGGTGGATCACGCTCAGCGAGCGCATCCTCTCGCTGGCCCAATCGGACAACGGCATCATGCAAGGCGTCAGGAACGCGGCCTTCAGCGTCGTCGGCCATCTGCCGCTGCTGCAACGGCCGCTGCTGGAGCGTGTCGCCGGGCTCAAGGAATGACGTGGTCGCATCAACCTTTTCGCTGGACATGCGTTGTTGGGTTTCAAGCCAGGGAGATGACCATGCAGATAAAATCGGAAATCGCCGGCGAGGCCGCCAAGCAGCGGCATATCCAGCGCCGTATCGACGAGAAGGACAAGTCCAAATCCAATGGCAAGCAAAAAGGCGCCATGCAGGCCGGCGCCCGCAAATATCCGGAGCCGCCCTTCCCCGAGCAGCACCAGCCGAAGCCGGGCCATGAATGGGCGATCGAGCCGGCGCCGCTTTACGATGCGCCATTTTATATCGGATCGAAAAAGCTCGACGGCAAAGTGGCCGTCATTACCGGCGGCGATTCAGGCATCGGCCGTGCGGTGGCCGTGCTCTATGCGCGTGAAGGCGCCGATGTGGCGATCGTCTATCTCTCGGAGGATAGGGACGCCAAAGATACCAAAAGGGCCGTCGAAGCGGAAGGCCGGCGCTGCATCCTGATCAAGGCCGACGTCAGCGAACGCAACCACTGCCACAACGCGGTGGCTGAGATCGTGCAGGAGTTTGGGCGGATCGACGTGCTGGTCAACAACGCCGCTTTCCAGATCCACTCCAGCGATTTCAGCGAGCTGACCGAGGAGCATTTCGACACGACGCTGAAGACCAACCTCTACGGCTATTTCCACATGGCGCAGGAGGCCGTGCCGCACATGAAACCCGGTTCGGCGATCATCAATACCGGTTCAGTGACCGGCATCGAGGGCTCGAAGCAACTGGTCGATTACTCCATGACCAAGGGCGGCATTCATGCCTTCACCCGCGCGCTCTCAGGCAACCTTGTCGACAAGGGCATAAGGGTCAACGCCGTGGCGCCAGGCCCGGTTTGGACGCCGCTCAACCCCTCGGACAAGGAAGCCGGCGATGTTTCGAAATTTGGCGCCGATACGCCGATGAAACGGCCGGCCCAGCCGGAGGAGATCGCGCCGGCCTACGTGTTCCTCGCCTCGCCACACTGCTCGAGCTACATCACCGGCGAGATATTGCCGATCGTGGGCGGCTACTGACGGCATGTATTTCATTGCCCTGGCCACTGACTATGACGGCACGCTGGCGCATGAAGGGGTCGTTGCCGAGAAGACGCTTGCGGCGCTTGAACGCTTCAAGAAGAGCGGCCGCAAACTCATTCTCGTCACCGGGCGCGAGCTGCCCGACCTGAAACGCGTCTTTCCCGAAGTCGCGATCTTCGACAAGGTGGTCGCGGAAAACGGGGCGCTGATCTACACGCCGGCCAGCGAGGAGGAGCGGACGATATCCCCGCCGCCCGCCCCCGAGTTCATCGCCAAACTCAGGAAACGCGGTGTCAAACCGCTTTCGGTCGGACGCTCGATCGTCGCAACCTGGGAACCGCATCAGGCTACCGCGCTCGAGGTCATCAAGAAATTGGGGCTGGAGCTGGAAATCATCTTCAACAAGGGCGCGGTGATGATCCTGCCCAGCGGCATCAACAAGGCGACCGGGCTGACAGCCGCGCTTCAGGACCTCAGATTGTCGCCGCACAACGTCGTCGGTGTCGGCGACGCCGAAAACGACCACGCCTTCCTGCGCGCCTGCGGCTTCAGCGTGGCCGTCGACAACGCACTGCCGGCAGTCAAGGATACGGCGGATCTCGTGACACGCGGCGCGCGCGGAAAAGGCGTCGAGGAACTGATCGCCAAGGTGGTCGAGCGCGATCGCGAGCTTGTGCCGAACCGCGACGGCATTCTGCTTGGCTCGGAGGATGGCAAGGAGGTGTATCTGTCGCCAACCGATACGGTGCTGATCGCCGGCAGCTCCGGCATCGGCAAATCGACCCTGGCGACTGCACTGACGGAGCGCTTCGTCGAGAGAAAGTTCCAGTTCTGCATCTTCGATCCGGAAGGCGACTATGACGGTCTCGAAGGCGCCGTCCGGCTGGGCGACGGCTCGAACGCGCCGACGAAGACGCAGTTGCTCGATCTCCTGGAGAAGCCGGACAACAATCTGGTCGTCAATGGCCTGGCGCTGCGCGTTAACGAGCGGCCGGACTTCTTTGCCGACCTGCTGCCGGGCCTTGGCGGTGTTCGCTTCCGCACGGCACGACCACACTGGCTGATCATCGACGAGGCGCATCACCTCTTGCCGAAGCGGCGCGACGACACGCCAATGGTGCTGGCCATGGAATTGCCGGGCACGATCCTGATCACGGTTCATCCGGACGCGATCTCAACCGAGGCCTGGTCACCGCCGTCATCGCACTCGGCCCCAAGGCGAAAAAGGTCATCAAGACGTTCTGTCACGAGACCGGCACCGAACCGCCAAAGGACAAGGACCTGAACTCTCCAAAAGACGAGCGCGTGCTGTTCTGGCGGCCGCAGGCGCGCAAGAAACCTGCCATGGTCGAGCCGATCGAACCGCGACAGTCGCTCAAGCGGCACAGCCGCAAATATGCCGAGGGCCAGCTGGACGAGAAGGGCAGCTTCTATTTCCGCGGCCCCGACAATGCGATGAACCTCCGCGCCCATAATCTGATGATTTTCGCCCAGATCGCCGAGGGCATCGACGACAGGACCTGGGAACATCATTTGCGCGCCGGCGACTATTCCGAATGGTTTCGCCACCAGATCAGGGACAAGGAACTGGCGCGCGAAACCGCCGAAGCGGAGAAAGACGGCACACTTTCGGCGCAGGAGAGCCGCAAGCACGTCCTGGACGCGGTGCGCCGCCGCTATACCGCGCCCGCGACCGCGCCGAAGGAATAGATGCAAACGGCGCCCAGCCGGTCCCAAGCCGGCTGGGTTCACCTCGTGGTCGATCTCCGTCCCACCTCGGCAGACGGCCGAGTCCCAGTCAGTTCCAACCGTCGATGGTCCATCGTGGAACCTCATCCGCCAAACGAAATTGTGTTCTATCGGGCGCCAGATCTATTCAATGCTGAATAATTGCTCGAAAGGAGACGATGGATGAGCAACGACCGGGACAAGGATGGTCCTGTCTTTTCAGCGGAACAGGCGCGGCAGGGCGAGATCATCCTGCGGACGCGGGCGCGCCGGATCATTTTCATCGCCGGCCTAGTGGGTCTCGTCTTGCTGGCATTGCTGGTGTGGTGGATTTGAATTCCTGACGGCTGGAGCGAAATCATGAAATCACAGCTTGTTGCCGAAAGCGCCGGACAGAGAACGTTCGTCGTTGTGCTTGATCCCGGCGAAGAGGCGTTTGCGCAGCTGACGTCATTTGCAGTCGACCGTGGCGTCGGCGGCGCGTCGCTGACCGCGCTCGGCGCTTTCGAAAGCGCAACCGTCGGCTGGTTCGACCCTGGAGAAAGGACCTACCGGAAAATCCCCGTCCGGGAACAGTGCGAAGTGCTGAGCGCGATCGGCGATGTTGCTATCGGCGACGACGGCAAGCCCAGCCTGCACGTCCACGCAGTCCTTGGATTGAGTGACGGCACCACGAGGGGCGGTCATCTGCTGGACGGCATCGTGCGGCCGACGCTCGAGGTCACATTGGTGGAGACGCCTGGCCATCTGCGCCGCAGGCACCGTCCCGAACTCGGCGTCGCCCTGATCGACTTGGAGGCTTGATCCGAGCCGATCACTTCGTTGATTTGACTGCGGCCGTTTCGGGTACGACCTCCCAACCGAAGACGCTGCGGCCGCCGAGCAGATGCGATTGCTCGAACTCCCCGGCGACGATTTCCTTCAGGCTTGGGCCGGTGACATAGCGCTCGACCTGCCTCGACTGGTCGTCCAGCCGCCGCAACGCGCCGATCTCTTCGTCACGGCCGAGCCTGGCCTTCTGGACAGCCGACTTCAGCACGCCGATCGTCTCGTCATAGACCTTCAGCGGCACGGGGAACGGGTGCCTGTCCTTACCGCCATGCGCCAGCGAGAAACGGCCTGGATCGGAAAAACGGCACGGCGCGCCATGCACGACTTCGGCGACCAGCGCCAGCGCCCGCACCGTGCGCGCGCCGACATTGGGCACCAGGAGAAGCCCGGCGAAATCTGTCGGGCCGCGCTCGGCCGCCGCCGCGATGTTGCCGTGCAGGCGGCGCATGACGACGTCGCTTTCGCGCACATCGTGGTGCGCCGGCATCACCAGATGCGGCAGCAGCTTTTGTGCCGGCTCCGGCGCTGGCGCCGAACCCCGCTCCAAAGCGGCAAGCTCCCTCACGATGCGATCCGGTCCAAGGTCGTGCAGAAGGTCCAGTTGTCCCTGGCGCGACGCTTCAGCGCGCCGGTCGGTCAGGTTGACGATCTCGCCCTGGTTGGCGCCCTCGATGGCAGCATGCGGCTGGTCGACAAAGCTCTTCAGGCCTTCGGACAGCCAGTGATAGCGGCGCGCCACCTTGCTGTCGCCGTTCATGCCCTGCTGCACCACCACCCACTTGCCGTCGTCGGTGACGATAAAGCCGTGCAGATAGAGATCGAAACCGTCCTGGACCGCGGCGCTGTCCACCTTGGCGACAAGCCGGCTGGCAGTCGCGAGGCCTTGCCCGTCGAGGCCGACACGCTCGCCGATCAGGGCAAGCTCGTGCGGGGTCTTGCGCGAATGCGCGCCGCGGCCGCCGCAAACGTGGATGCCGAGTTCGCCGGAAATCGGCGACAGACCGCGCTTCAACGCTCCGACGACGCTGGTGGTGATGCCGGAAGAGTGCCAGTCCATCCCCATTACGGCGCCAAAGGACTGGAACCAGAACGGATGCGCCAGCCGGCGCAGCAACTCATCGCGGCCGTAATGGTGGATGATCGCCTCGCACATGACCGCGCCAAGCCGCGTCATGCGGTCGCCGAGCCATTTCGGCACGCGTCCGCCGTGAAGTGGAAGATCAGCACTTCCCGATCGCTGTGCCACGCTCTTTTGCTTGCTCCTTGAGTCCTGCCTCCACAGATAGGTATCGAAAGCGCCGCGAAGAAGCGATGGCCTGATTCCAGGCCGCGATCGTTGCGAGCCGCTAGAGCAATTCCAGGAAAAGTGTGAAACGGTTTTCCGTCCGGGATTGCGCAGAAACAAAGAGATAGAGCGTTTCGGCGTTTCCGTGAAACGATGAACCGCTCTAGCGGGCAGGCTCGCTGAGGAGATCAAACTTTTGAATCTCGCAATGCTCGCCCACCGATGCCAGCAGATCCATTGGCGGTGCGCCAGTGTCGGGCCGCCTCCAACTGATCTCGAACGAGAACACAGGGTCCTTGAGATCTGGGCGCCTCTCTATTGCGACGAGGCGTGCCTGGTAGCCAAGCGGCCCGATGAGCGCATCGATCTCCTGTCGAGCCGCGGCCTTCCACGTCAGTGCCAACTGGGCATGGTGTTCGCGCGACATTCGAAGGTCCACCCATTTCAGGACCAGCAAGGTGGCCAGCGTCAGCGCCGTGCCGGCAGCGCCCAAGCCGTATTGGCCACCACCGAAAGCCAATCCGATCGCCGTCATCACCCACAATGTGGCCGCCGTGGTGACGCCGCTGACAAGATTGCCGCGGCGAAGAATGGCGCCACCGCCGATAAAGCCGACGCCGGTCAACACGCCCAGCGGAAAGCGCAAGACGTCCATCGATGCAAACGAATCCGGGTGCTTGCCAACGGTCTCGAGCAGAATACTGGCCTGGATCATTGTGATGGCGGCGGCCAATCCGACCAGCACGGTGGTGCGTAGCCCCGCCGCGTGCCCGCGCGCCTCGCGGTTGAGGCCTATCAACAGGCCGGCGAGCGCGGTCAGAAGCAGTCGTGCCGCGATGTCCTGCCAGACCGGAACAACGAGGAGCATCGCGGTCACCCGTCAGGCCAAGCGCTGCTGGCCAGGAATAGCGCCAGGGTCAAAGCGAACAAGGGCAAGAGCGTCTTCATCGCAAATTCTTTTCGTCGATAAGCAACAAACGATGCGCTTGGATTTTGGTTGCGCCGCCGACGATTCGCCCCGGCGATGGCCGCGGCGGAACAAAACCTTCGGCCTGCGGGTTGGTGGGTTCACGCCAACGAAGGATTTGCAGTCATGGTCCGCTTGCTGCTTGCCGGAGCCGTCGCTTATCTGGCCTATCGCATCACCAAGGAGATCGGTGGGTCCGACGAGGTCGATCCGCGGTCGCCTTCACCCGACCAAACCGGCCGCAAGGTGCCGAGGCGGGAAAGCGGGGCGCAGGGGAATGGCCGACGGCGGTAGCGAATGCCTCAGCGGCGGCGCGGACCAGCCATGACCGCATTTCCGTTGCCGCTCGACCTTCGTCCGATGGAAGCCAAAGCCGCCGACGCAATTCCTGGCGGCGACGGGCTTTGGCAGTACGAACCGAAATGGGACGGGTTTCGCTGCCTCGTGTTCAAGGGCGACGATGCCGTCGATCTGCGTGCAAAATCGGGCAAGCCGCTTGGCCGCTATTTTCCCGAACTGGTCGCGGTGCTGCGCGATTTGAGGTCGCGACAGTTTGTGGTCGACGGCGAGATCATCATCGAGGTCGACGGATCGACTTCATTCGAGGCCCTGCAAATGCGCCTCCATCCCGCCGAAAGCAGGATCCGCAAATTGAGCCTCGAGACGCCCGCCATGCTTGTCCTGTTCGATGTGCTGGCCGAACCCGGCGGCAAGGTCATCATCGAACAACCGCTCAGCGCCAGGAGACGGGCGATCGAGGCCTTTGTCGCGTCGGCGGCACGGCCCGAACTGCGCCTGTCCAAATGCACGCACGATGCCGCTGCCGCCGAGCGCTGGCTGCAGGGCTCCGGCCATGGCTCGACCGACGGTGTCGTTGCAAAACTGATCGCCGGGCCATACCGGCCCGGCGAGCGCGCCATGGTCAAGGTCAAGCGGCTGCGCACTGCGGATTGTGTGGTCGGCGGCTTTCGCTATCTCGCCGGCAGCAACGAAGTCGGATCCCTGCTGCTCGGCCTCTACAACAACGAAGGCAGGCTGGACCATGTCGGGTTCACCTCGACCATCGGCAAGGACGACCGCGCGACGCTGACCAGGCGGCTGGAAAAACTGCGGGCCAAACCGGGTTTCACCGGCAAGGCGCCGGGCGGGCCAAGCCGCTGGAGCACGGAGCGCAGCGGACAATGGGAGCCGATAAAGCCTGAACTGGTGGTCGAGGTTCGTTTCGACCATGTGACAGGCGACCGGTTCCGGCACGGAACCAAGCTGTTGCGCTGGCGGCCGGACAAAGAGCCCCGGCAATGCACGTTCGATCAGATCGAGTAAGCCCGCAGCGATGCACCGCTTCAAGGCTCTAGCTGCCCGCTCTACCGTTCATGACAGACCAATGCAGAATTCACCGGTTCACCGCGGCCAACCGAGCCTTGGCAACCATTTCCGAGGCTCGGTTGCGGTTTTGAAATCAAGCGGCTTCTTGCATTGCGCGTTCGTTGACACCGCTTTCGCCGAGCTTGGAAAGCGCTTCGTCGGTCGCGACCTCTTCCTTGAGAGTTGCCCTGAGCAGCTCGACAACGTCGCTCTTGCCGAGTTCTTCCGCCCACGCGATCAAAGTGCCGTAGCGAGCGATCTCGTAATGTTCGACGGCCTGCGCCGCGCCGACAAGCCCGGCGTCGAGCGCGGGAGCACCGTTATACTCCTCGAGCACTTCCGAGCCCTCTTCGATGATGCCGTCAATCGCCGGGCAGGTCTTGCCACGGGCCGGCTTGCCGAACTTCTCGAACACCTCCTCCAGGCGGTCGACATGTCCTTCGGTTTCCATGCGGTGTTTCTCGAAGGCGGCGGTCACTTCTTCCGACTCCGCGCCCTTGGCCATTTTAGGCAGCGCTCTCAGTATCTTCTTCTCGGCGTAGTAGAGGTCTTTGAGCCCGTCGAGGAACAGATCCTCAAGGCCCTTGCTTGCCGCCTTCGCGGCCTTTTTCGTGGTCGCCATGATCCTCTCCCGAATGGTTGGTGCCGCCTCGCAAAGTAGAGGCGTCCCATAACCCTCCGACGGGAAACAAGTTCCCTGACGGTCCGGGAGCCTTGAAAATTTTTCCGACCCGCCGTGTAGTGTCGCAAGGGGCCTCGACCTGCGGCAGCAATCGGCCAGGAAAGCGCCGTCAGCGCTCGCCGATATGCTCGACCAGGCGGGTATATTCGGCCTCGGCCAGGCCGTAGCCGCCATCCGCCAGTGCGACGAGACCATCGCGATCGCGAATGATAATTTCGCCGCGGCGGGACCGGATGAGCCCTCGCCCCTCGAGCAGCTGCAGCGCGACCGTGACACCCGGACGCCTTACGCCAAGCATGATCGACAGGAATTCGTGAGTGATCGTCAGCCGGCCGCCGTCCACCCGATCGTCACACATGAGCAGCCAGCGCGCCAGCCGGTCTTCAAGTTTCGATCGCGCGTTGACCAGCGCCGTATAGCCGGTCTGGACATGCAGATATTGCACGTAGCGCAGCAAGAACAGCCGCAGCGTCGGGCTTTGCGTCAGCGCCGCCTTGAACGGCTCGGCGTCGATCCTGGCGGCTTCTCCCGCCAGCTGCACATAGCAATCATGGACCGTACGGTCGTCGCCCATTATCAGGGCCGAGCCGGTCATACCTTCCAAGCCGACAAGGCCAACTTCCGCATCGCTGCCGTTCGGCATTTTCGCAACCACCGAACCGATGCCGTCCTCGAGGAAATAAATGGCCTCGATCGGGGATCCGGACACTTCGAGCGATTGCCGTAACTCCAGTGAACAGCGCTCGATGTGCGGCTCGAGAGATGCGAAATCGCCGGCGCTCATCCGGCGCAACAGCTTGTTTCTGTATCGATTTCTATTGGAAATTGCTGGATCAGACATAGCTAGCCCCAAAACAGGGCAAGAGCTTTTTTATCTCCCAGCCGTCCGCGCCCGGTATAACCTGCGGACGATAACGCTCATATAGGCACTGAAAGGTATGGAGCCTACTAAATAAAAAAATGAATCGATGCACGACAGTTTCTCCTGCCGCTTGCCTACGAAAACATCCGACTGAAAGTTAGAGTTGGAAACGTACCAAAGACGGTTTGGTACGAAAACGACAATTGAGGTCACCGGACGCGAAAGAGCCCGTCGCGAGGGATGCAACGGGCTCCATTCGGGCGTCGTGGGCTACGCCCAATGATCCAAATGAGGGGTGGGTTGGATCGCAGCAACAATGCAGGTGCAAGGCAGTCGTTCCCAAACTGTCTGTTTGGTAATTTCCGTACATTGAGTTTGGACGAGAGCGGCGCTAATTGAATTGGAGTCGTCCACACAGACATGGCGAGTGGACGCTTGAAAGACGCTTCGCGCTTTCGCCCTTTTTCAAGGGAGGATGGCATGTCGATGCAAGGTGCAGCAACTCCAGCCGAACTGAGCGTGCTGAAAAAAGCGCTCGACGACTGCTGCCGCGAGTTGGGTGTTGCGGACGACAGTCCTGTCCGCGAGCGGTTGGCCGCCCGTATCATGTCGCTGTTCAACGAAGGCGTGCTCAGCGCCGATCTGAAAGAAGCGCTGGCCGCCGATCGCCAACACTAAGCTGCTGCTATGGTGGTGTCCTCGGTGCCGAAAGGTTCGGCACCGGGTCGCCCTTTTTAGCCAGGGATCCTGGTTGGCCAAGGATCATGGAAATCTTGTCTCCAAAACGCCCGGCGCTTGTTACCAAGCGGCAGGCGTTTTTGTCGCGAGCGTGACACTAAGGCGCGTCGCGTTCGACTGGCCTCATGCGATGCGCGCTTTAGGTTCCTGTTTTATGCATGTCGCTATCACAAAACCGCTGCACACTTTTGCGCGACGTGCATCAAATGCGCCCAAGCAGGACCAGGATAATGACGATAAGCAGCACCAGGCCGAGGCCGCCACCACCGTAATAGCCGGTGCCATAGAACGGTCCGCCGCCCAAGCCGCTGAAGCCGCCAAGCAAGGCAAGGACCAAGATTATGATGAGAATGGTTCCAAGGCCCATGATGTCTGCTCTCCTTGTTTGCGCTGCCGCCATTCGCATCAGCGCGTCGCATTGTACAAAGGTATGAACTCGCAAGAAGCATTCCTGTTCCGGCGGAACGGTAAGGCGTACGCTCATGCGGCGAGCAAAATGCCGGGCTGTGCCGTTAGAAAAGTCCACAGATGCGTGCCCGCGGAGAATGGCATGGCGGCCACCTTGAACACCTGAGAACATGCTGAATTCATAGGAAATTTGTCGGAACCTTCGCTCGCCCGAACGGTTGTTTTCGTAGTCGCAACGCGACGACCCTCGTAAAAAGGAGAAGCATCATGCTCACGAAAATTCTCGCAGCTTCGGCGCTTACGATCGGTCTGGCTACGTCAGCGATGGCGCAGAACGTCGGCGACCCTTCCGGAGCCGCTGCCGACGGTAGCGGGCGGACGATCGTAGTCCCGGATAATGGCGGCCCTGACACCGGCACGGATTCGACCATCACCAATAGCATTCGCGATTTCTCAACGACGAATTCGAATGCCGACCGGAATTGCCCGCCGGGCCCGCAAGGGGCTCTGCCCGATGCGACCGGCAAGGCTCCGGGCACGATGGCGCCGACGGTGAACGACAACCACTGCGGCAAGTAAGCGCCCGGTCATCACAGCCTGACGAGGCCGCGGAGCTTAAGCTCCGCGGCCGGCTGGTTTTGCCGTAAAATCAGCCTAGCGGCCGCGGTGGTCGAAGCTGACCGCGATATCCCGACCGTCCAGCGCCCGAACGATGAAGCCAACCAGCTCCTCGTCGGTTTGCCGGAACCAGGGAAAGCGTTTGCGCAAATCGGCTATGACGACGGTGGTCGAGAGAATGTCGCCGGAATGATAGTCGGCCATGATGGTATGAACGGCAGCGTCGGTGTCAATACCGATTCCTAGCGGCGACTTGATCTGCCCCACGGAAGCCTCCACCCATCTCTCCCAGCCAACGATAGCAAGACTGCCGCAAAGCGAAAGAGCTTGTACGATTCCGTACGATCTCGTGGCTTGCGTTGCACTTTGCAGGACGCAGCCGGCGTCTTTTGTTTTGCGTTTCCAAACCATTGTCTGGCGTGGTGGGGGGGGGGGGGGGCGCCCCCCCCCCCACCCCCCCCCCCATGTGGGGGGTGGCCGGCCGGGGGGGGGGAGAAACACCGGGGGGAACCCCCG
>NZ_JAMYRB010000033.1:0-48434 GCF_040321165.1 Mesorhizobium sp. M0500 | reverse complement strand
CCCCCCGCGGGGCGGGGGGCCGCCGTCTTGTTCAAAACCCCCCCCCCCCCCGGGCCCCCCGGCCGCCGCCGGGGCCCCCCCCCACCCCCCCCCCCCCTCCCCCCCCCCCCCCCGGGCCCGCGCCCCCCCCCCCCCCCCACCACTGGTGGATCACTCGAAGTCCTTGACGTTCTGCAGCGTCACCAGTCCGGCGCCGGTATCCACATTGGCCTCGACGGATTCGCCACGGATGGCCTTGACGACAGTGTCGATGCCAAGCTCACCCATTTTCGCAGGAAATTGAGCTACGCTGGCGTCCTCCGCTCCCGACTTGATCGCTTCGATCTCTCCGCAGCAGGCGTCGAAGCCGACCACTATGAGGTTGTCGTTGGCAATACCGGCATTGCTGATCGACTTGACGGCGCCAGGGATCGGCGGGCCGCAGGCCGAGTAGATTGCCTTGAGATCGGGATTGGCGGTCAGGATGTCTTCGGTCACTGACGTACCAAGCTCCAGCGTGCAGTTGGTTGCACCTTTGCCCACGACATCGACCTTGACGTCGCCCAGTCCCTCCATCATGCCCGTGACCCGGTCATCCAGAGCCGGCACGCCGGGAACGCCTTGCAAGATACCGATCTTGTCACCGCTCTTGAGCACCGTCTTGAGATACTCTCCGGCGATCTTGCCGCCGTTGAGGTTGTTGGTCGATACCAACGCAGTCTGGCCTTTCCAGTTGGGAATGCTGTTGTCGACGAGAACCACCTTGATGCCGGCGGCCACCGCCTTGTCGAGCGCCGGCGCGACCGTCGGGTCGACCGGAGTGATTGCCAGCCCCTTGACGCCTTGCGTGATCATGGATTCGATCAGAGCGATCTGGCCTTCAATGTCGGTAGCCGCCTGGCCCTGGCCTGTGACCAGTTCAATCTCCGGATGAGCGGCCGCATATTTCTTGGCAGCGTCCTCCATGGTCGAGTAGAACGGCACCGGGAATTTCGTAATCAGGCCGACCTTGATCTTATCTGCGGCCGAAGCCGGCACGGAAAACGCAACCGCGATCGCCAGCCCTGCGAACAGTTTTCGGTTCATTGGCATTGTATTCCTCCCTTGGATTGAGACGCCTCCCGGCGGGAGACGCTTCAGGCATTTGCGGACCGGAAAGGTCCCCAAATTTCGAACGGGTCAGGCTCCAACGATCATGGAAACCAGTTCCTGTTTGTTGCCCTTGGTCGGCACCAGTTCGCCGACCCTGCGGCCCTGGCGAAGCACCACCGCGCGATCGGCGAGCTCGACGACGTGTTCCATGTTGTGAGTGATCAGGATGACGGCATTGCCCTGGTCGCGGAGCGCAGCGACCAGATTGAGCACCTGGCGTGATTCACGCAGGCCGAGTGCGGCGGTCGGCTCATCCAGAATGACAACCTTGCGGGCGAACACGGTTGAGCGGGCCACCGCGATCGCTTGCCTTTGTCCACCCGACATCATGGCGACGACGGCATCCAGCCGCGGCAACGTAACCTTCAGGTTTGCCAGCAGAGCACGGGTCTCGGCGTCCATCCGGCGCTGCTGCAGAAATCGCAGGCCGCGTGGAAGCCATTGCGGGCCAGCCAGCTCGCGACCGGCAAAGAAGTTCTGTCCCGGCGTCAGATTGTCGAACAGCGCCAGATCCTGATAGACGGTCTCGATGCCGGCGAAGCGCGCATCCGCAGGGGAGCGTATCTGCGTTGGCGCACCGTCCAAAAGGATCGCGCCGGCATCGAGTTGGTGCACCCCGCTGATGCATTTGGTCAGCGTCGACTTACCCGCGCCATTGTCGCCGAGCAGGCCGACGATCTCGCCTCGCCGCACCTCGATACTGACATCGTCCAGGGCCAGAACCGAACCGAAACGCTTGGTAGCACCGTGTACCGCCAGCACGGGATTGTCCGCCGTGACCGCGTGATCGACTTTGGCCGCAACGGCGCTCATGACTGCCTCCCGGCTTGCAGGACACGCACACGCCCTTCGAGGTAATTGCGCAGCACGTCGGACTCGACCGCGATCACGATGACCACGCCGATGACGATGAGCTGGAAAAAGACATTGACGTTGAGCAGGTTGAGCGCGTTGCGGATAACGCCGATCATGATGGCGCCGATCAAGGCATGGCCGAGGTGGCCGCGACCGCCAAGAAAGCTGGCGCCGCCAATGATCACCGCCGCAATCGTATCCAGTTCCAGCAGATTGCCGAACAGCGGCGAACCGGCGTCGGTGCGGCCGGCAAGGATGACGGAACCGATGCCGGCGCACAGTCCTGAGATGACATAGACCGAAACCAGGACCCGGGACACGGGAATACCCATGCGCAATGCGGCGTCGGGCCGGCCGCCAACCGCATAAATCCAGCGACCCCAGACCATGGTTTTAGCCATGACGAAAAGGACCGCGGCAACGCCGGCAACAACGAAAACCGATCCAGGCAGACCCCAGACCGCCTCGCGGCCAAGTGCATCGATGGAATCCGGCATGCCAGGGATGGCCCGGCCGTCGGCCAGTTGCAGCGCCAGCCCCTTGGCGATGCTCAACGTCGCCAGCGTGATGATGAAAGGATGCGGCAGCCGGCCGAAGACGTAGAAGAGCCCGTTGATGGCGCCGACCGCGGCACCGCAGCCAACCATCACCGCGATCACGATGATGGCGGGAGCGCCGGCATGAAAGCTCAGCGCGCCGACGACGGAAGCCAGTGCAAGGTTCGAGCCGACGGAGAGATCGATGCCGCGTGTCAGGATGACCAGATGCTGGCCCATCGCGACAACCGAGATGACGGCCGTCTGGGCGAGGATGTTGCTGAGATTGCGTCCCGTCAGGAAATAGGGTGACAGAAAGCTGAGGACGGCGATCAGCAGCACCAGGATGACGACCGGACCAGCGCTCAGCAGCATCAGGCCAAGCGCAAGGCCGGGGACGGCTTCTGACTTCCTGGATGCCGGCAACGCGGCCTCGCCGACAGTCGTGTCGGTGTTTCCCGTTTCAGGCAAATTCCCCTCCCCGCCGCAGCTTGTGCGAGCCGCGTCGTCAAACACTCAGTTCGTGCCTCTTCTTATCGATAAAAAACAACCGACCGAGGCGGGTCAAGTTGTTTTTTATGGATAAAGTTCATGCTAAAAAGGACAAGGTATTGTTCCCAAGGAAAATCCGATGAGAACCGACACCGTCTACAAGAAGGCCTTCAATCGAGCTGCAAATATGCTGCGCGACGGGCAACTGGCCGGTGAACTTCCTTCCGAAAATGAGCTTAGACGGCGAATGTGCGTCAGCCGCACAACCGTCAGAAAGGTCTTGCGGGAACTTGTTCACCGCGAACTTGTCATCGAACGCAGCGGCCTCAGGTCGACGGGCCGCCCGGTCAGCGACAACGACTACTATCCGGACGCCGAAACCACGCCTCGCGCCAAGCATGTCGAACAACAGTTCATGGAGTGGATGCTGCGGGGTGACACCAGGCCCGGAACCAGCATCAATGAGCTCGAGCTTGCGCGCCAATTCGGTGTTGCGACCAACGGAATTCGCGAATTCCTGATCCGCTTCAGTCGGTTTGGACTGATCGAGAAAAGGCCGAATACAGGCTGGCTTTTCAAGGGTTTCACCGAAGACTTTGCACTTGAGCTCTTCGAGATCCGGGTGATGTTCGAACTGCGTTCGGCACAACTGTTTTCATTGCAGCCGGACAGTTCTCCGCTATGGTCGAAACTCGCAGCGCTCAAGATGGCGCATGCCGACCTGCTGGAGCGAATTGAAGGCCGTTTTCACGACTTCTCCGGCCTGGACAACCGGTTTCACCGGCTCATAAACGAGGCCTCACCGAACCGCTTCATCGATGATTTCTACGACATCATCACGTTCATTTTTCACTATCACTATCAGTGGAACAAGCAGGACGAAAAGCAGCGCAACCTTGCCGCAATCCACGAACACATTGCCTATATCGATGCGCTTGAGAGCCGCAACTCCACACGGATTGAGGTGGCCTGCCGAGCGCATCTGGCCTCAGCGAGGGAAACACTTATGCGTTCGCTTACGGGATTTGATGAAACGAGCATCAATGCATAACGAAAGACCTCCGCCCATGGGAGGCAAACTCAGCGTGATGCAGGCGTTTTATGATCCGGGCCGAACTGGCGGTGACAAGTTCCCCTTCCAGAAAGGGAACCGACGCACCCCTTTAAGATGCGCCGGAAGAAGGTCTAAGCGTGGCGGATTTCCGTTCCCAGCACCTTCAGGCATTCGCGGATGAACGCAGCAAGCGCCGTCCAGCCTTTTGCCGAAACCATCGTCCCATCCACATATGCCTCCGTTGGAGACAGGTCGATATAGGTGCCGCCCGCAAGCGTCACTTCGGGCTCGCACGCCGCCAGCGCGCCGACCTTCTTGCCACGCACGACGCCGTCTACCGCGATCAGGATCTGCACGCCGTGGCAGATCGTGAAAATCGGCTTCTTGGTTTCGTGGAAGTGGCGCACCATCGCCTGTACGCGCTTGTCGGTGCGGATGTATTCGGGGCCACGGCCGCCGGCGCAGTACACAGCGTGGTATTGCTCCAGCTGCTTCTCAGCGTCGGAAAAGGTCTTGTTGATCAGCGCATAGTGGCCGAGCTTTTCGGTGTAGGTCTGATCGCCCTCGAAATCGTGCAGCGATGTTTTGATCAGGTCTCCGGCGCTTTTGTCTGGGCACACGACGTGCACGGTGTGGCCCACCGCTTCCATCGCCTGCTGGTAGACGAAGATTTCGTATTCCTCGGTGAATTCACCGGTCAGCATCAGGATCTTTTTGCCTGGCATGGTACTTCCTTTCCTGTGACAACGGCCGGGCGAGACCTGTACTCGCCTGGTAGGTTTGAGTTTCTAGAAGGGTGAAACGGGGAAGTAGTCTTCGTTGGCACTGGCCTGCGTGATGACCGTCAACGGCGGGTACGGGGACATCGGGACAGTCTCAGTCGAACGCCAGCAACAAACGGTCGCGGGAATGCTCGATATGGCGACGCATCGCCTGCTCGGCAGCGGCAGGATCGGCCGCAGCGAAAGCGGCCAGGATGGCCTCATGCTCGTCAAGCGCCTCCTCGGTGACGCGCGAATGGAACATCAGGCGAAATATGTGGAAGTGGGTATGCTGGTGCGCCAGTGTCTCGCGCACGAGTTCGTTGTTGGCGAATTCCATGACCTTGTCATGGAAAATGGCATCCTGGCGGGCGAAGTTGGAATACCGCAGGCGCTCGTCCTTGCCCTCACGGCGCGCCATGACGCCGGCCGATGTCTGAAGCTGTGCGAGCTTTACCTCGTCCATGAGCACCGCTGCCTTGGCTGCACCATGAGGCTCGAGCAGCAGGCGAAGCTCGTAGAGTTCATCGAACCGCCGTTTCGTAATCTGCGGCGCAGCGCGGTAACCGATCAGATGCGTCTTCAGCACCAGGCCTTCGCCTTCGAGCCGGCCGAGCGCCTCGCGAATCGGCGTGTGGGATACGTTGAATTCCTTGACCAGGCTGTCGACGGTGATGCGCGAGCCCGGCGCAATCTTCAGGGACATGAGTTGCGCAAAGATCGCTTCGTAGACGTCCTCAACCAGGCTGCTGGAGCGCTGGATACGCCCGCCGGCGAGGTTCGCTTCGTCTAGGCTGGGTAAGTTCATGGCCTGCATGTTTTGCCTCTTGACACATTGAGTTGCTAACACGATGCTCCGGCCAATGCAATCCTATATCCTATACGATTTTATAGAGGATATCATTTGCGGCAGCTAGGAGACAAAGCAATCGAATTTGCAGTGGCCCTGCTGGAACAGCGTGCCGCCCTGGCAGCCCGTGCTTCCTCACCTGCTGAACGGACCGCCAGCGTTGCGGGCGATGGTTCGGCACGTCGATACGCAACCGCGCTGCGAGACGGGTTTTATATCGAACCCGGCCTTGGGGCCGAGTTGAACGCCATCTCGCATTCCAATCCAGTCATCATCACAGGATGCAGGTCATGAGCCTTTTCGCTGCCCTAAGGCTGCCGCGCGAAATCCTCTTCGGGAAGGGCCAACGCCACGTCATCCCGGTTGTCGCGGCCAGGCTCGGGCGTCGCGCACTCGTCTGCACCGATGAACGTTTTGCCGCAACGGGCCTGTTCGCAGAGATTGTCACGGGGCTGCGAGCCGCCTCGATAGACGTACTGGTGCATGATCGTGTGCTGCCCGACGTTCCTCGGGACACCGTTGCCGTCTGCGTCCAGGAAGCACGGAAGTTCGCGCCCGACGTGGTGATCGGCATTGGCGGCGGCAGTTGTCTCGACATGGCGAAATGCGCCGCGTTGCTCATCAGTCACGGCGGTCAGCTCCAGGATTACTACGGCGAGTTCAAGGTGCCCGGTCCGACGCTGCCGTTGATCGCGGTGCCGACGACAGCCGGCACGGGCTCTGAAGTGACCCCGGTCGCCGTGATCTCCGATCCGGATCGCACTCTGAAGGTCGGCATCTCCAGTCCGTATCTGATCGCGGCCGCGGCCATCTGCGATCCTGAACTGACGATGACATGCCCGCCGGGATTGACGGCAATGGCAGGCGCCGATGCACTGACGCATGCAATCGAGGCCTTCACCGCCGCCAGGCGTGGGACCGATCCCGGCCTTCCGCAGAACCATGTCTTTATCGGCAAAACCGCCTTGACCGATCACTTCGCCCTGCTGGCGATCAAGCTGCTTGGCCGAAGCCTTGAAATGGCATACCGCCGGCCCTCCGACGAGGACGCCCGGGCCGACGTCATGATGGGTGCACTTGCAGCCGGCTGCGCGTTCGGAACGGCCGGCACGGCGGCAGCGCACGCCGTGCAATATCCGGTTGGCGCGATCACCCACACCCCTCACGGATTGGGTGTCGCCACCATGCTGCCATACGTCATGAAGTACAACAGAACAGCCGCAGCGACCGAGATGGCCGAGATCGCCAGCGCGCTCTGCCTCGATGGAAAAGGCCGGACGCCCGAAGAGTTGGCCGACGCGACCATTGGCGAGGTCAGTCGGCTGTTTGGGGCAATCGGGATCATCCCCACGTTGGCCGAGCTGGGGCTGCCTGCCGACAAGCTCGATTGGACGGCGGAACAGGCGATCGGTATCGAGCGCCTCATCAAGAACAATCCGCGGCCATTCGATTTGAGGTCCATGCGACGTCTGGTCCAGGCCGCCTTTGATGGCGACCTCGCCAGCTGCGTCATGTAAACAATCGGGAATATCGAGATGAACACGTTTTCACAGGTTCTGTCGGATGATCAGGGCGTCAGCGACTTCCACACAATTTCGCACCGGCTGTATATTGGCGGCCAATGGCGGCAGTCCGCGGATGGCAGGGTAATTCCGGTCATTGATCCGTCGACGGAAGCCATCATCGCTGCCGTACCCGATGCGACCTTGGAGGACGCGGCCGCCGCCGTTGACGCCGCTGCCAAAGCAGCCCATGGCTGGCGGACAACGTCGCCGCGAAAGCGTTCCGAGGTCCTCAGACGCTGCTTTGAGCTGATGACGGAACGATCGGAGGCACTGGCTACTCTCATCGCACTGGAAAACGGCAAGGCCCTGCGGGATGCCCGCGGCGAGATCGCTTATGCCGCGGAATTTTTCCGTTGGAATGCCGAGGAGGCCGTTCGCATTACCGGTGAATTCGGTACTGCGCCTTCCGGCACCAATCGCATTGTGGTCGACTACGAACCGATCGGCATATGCATCCTGATCACGCCCTGGAATTTTCCTGCCGCGATGGCGACGCGCAAGATCGCGCCGGCACTTGCCGCTGGATGCACGGTGATCCTGAAGCCAGCCAGTGAGACACCCCTCACCGCCTATGCGCTGGCCGCGCTCTACCAGGACGCAGGCGTTCCACCAGGGGTGGTCAACGTCCTGACAACCTCCAGTCCCGGGCCTTTGACAGCCGCCATGCTGGCCGATCCGCGGGTGCGCAAACTCTCCTTCACCGGTTCGACGGGTGTGGGTCGCGCTCTGCTGGCAGAGGCTGCCAGGCATGTGATCTCGTGTTCCATGGAACTCGGCGGCAACGCACCGTTCATTGTGTTCGACGACGCCGATCTCGAAGCGGCGCTCGATGGCGCAATGGTGGCCAAGATGCGCAACGCCGGCGAGGCCTGCACGGCCGCAAACCGCCTCTACGTCCAATCTGGCATCTACGAAGCCTTCTGCGAGGGCCTCGAGAAGCGGATGTCGTCGCTCAAGGTCGGCGCCGGCACCGACCCGGACACGGAATGCGGGCCTATGATCACGAAAAAGGCGATCGAGAAGATAGACCGCCTTGTCGTCGACGCGGTCACACGCGGCGCGCGGGTCTTGTGCGGCGGCTCAGTCCTGTCCGGACGTGGTTTCTTCTACCCTCCGACAGTGCTTCGCGACGTGCCGGGCGACGCAAAGATGGCGCATGAGGAGATATTCGGGCCGGTGGCGCCAATCTCCAGCTTCGAAACGGAGGCCGAGGTCATCGCGCGCGCCAATGACACCGAATATGGGCTTGCTGCCTACATCTACACGCGCGATCTGGCGCGCGGCATGCGGGTGGCCTCCCGGATCGAGGCCGGAATGATTGCTCTCAACCGCGGGCTGATGTCCGATCCGGCAGCCCCCTTCGGCGGCGTCAAGCAGAGCGGGCTCGGCCGCGAGGGAGGGCAGCATCACGGCATTGCGGAATTCATGGAGGCGAAATACCTCGCCATCAGCATGTGAGCAGAAGAATGCAAGGCGATCCCTTTCGCATCCGCGACCACGTCGCGGATTTTGACGAAATCGTGCAGGACTTCGTTGATCGCAGCGAGGTCGCCCGCGCCACCATTGCGATGACCGCTGACGTGGCCTACGGACCGGATCCGACCGAGACCATGGACCTGTTCTTTCCCGCGGGCAAAAGAACGGCGCTTCCGGTGCACATCTTTGTCCATGGCGGCTACTGGAGAACGTTCTCCAAGCGCGACTATTCATATATGGCGACGACGATTACCCAGGCCGGGGCCATTGCCGTCATCCTTGATTATGCTCTGATGCCCAAGGTCCGAATGGCGAGGATCGTCGACCAGGTGCGCCGGGCCAAGCACTGGGTCCTGGCCAACATCGCCGATCATGGCGGAAGCCCGGCGGCCCTGACCGTCAGTGGTCATTCGGCTGGAGCCCATCTTGCAACGTTTCTGTTCGACGGCGAGCATACCCCCTCGAATGTGAGGGCAGCCCTTCTGCTGAGCGGGCTCTACGATTTGAAACCGCTCCAGGATTCCTTTCTCGCCGACGAGATTGGAATCACCGACGAGGAAGTCGCCATGTTTACGCCGCTCGCCTGTCGGCATGATCCTCAAACCAGGGCGGCGGTTCTGGTCGGAGCCAATGAGACGCCACCCTTCCATCAGCAAGCCGATCGATTCATAGCGGGCTTGCTGCGGCAGGGATCGTTGGTAACATCGCTTGTGCTCACGAACCGCAACCACATGGACAGTGTCAGAGATCTTGGCGTGCCAGGGACGGACGCTGCTGATTGCCTTACAGAACTGATCGCCAAGGCCCGCTGACTAACTCGGGTTCTCCAGGCGGTTTGTTTTGCGCCACTCCTCGTACTCCCCGCGGGCATCGTCATGCAGCGGATAGTAGCGTTGCAACGGGCCGCCCTCCATGAGCTTCGCTCGCGAGAACTCCTCCCAATCGTGATGCTTTTGTGATTCTTCGATCACCTTCGGGGCCATTGCGACGGGAAGCACCACCACCCCGTCGTCGTCGGCGACGATGATGTCGCCGGGGATCACCGTGACACCGCCGCAGGCAATCGGAACGTTGACGGCATTGGGATAGATGCTGGTTTGCACATGATAGTTTGGCGTCCAGCCGCGCAGCCATAGGGGCAGGTCGAGCTTTTCGACATTGGGCCGGTCGCGCATGCACCCATCGATGACGATACCCGCCCCGCCCCTGCCCTTGAAATACGTCGACATCATATCGCCGAAGACGCCCGAGCTCATATCGCCGCGCGCGTCGACCACGACCACATCGCCCTCCTGCGCGTGATAGAGCACGTGTCGGTGCAGCTGCGTCTCCGGATCGGCATATTCTCCTTCGGTGAAGAGGTCAGGCCGCTGCGGCAGGAACTGCAGCGTCAACGCCGGCCCGACGATCGACTTCCCGTGGTTTTGCGCCACCGGACCAACCATGTGCGGATTGCGGAAGCCCATGTGGCCAAGCGTGCCGGCTACCGTCGCGGCGCCGATCTCCCTTAGCGCGTCGATCAGGTCTTTAGGCGGCCGCATGATGTCGGAAGTATGCGTCATTGTGGACTCCGATTGAATGGAACTACCAGTTCGTAACAGAACCATCGCGGCGCTTAAGGTGAGGCGCTTCCCAGAAACGCAAACTCTGCGCCTGGACCGCAACTTCGTTGACCTCGACGCCGAGTCCCGGCAGATCGCCGACCGGGTAATCGGTCCCGTCGAGCCGTGGTTGCACGGGGAAGAAGTCGGAATTGTCGAAGCCCAGCTTTGTTTCGGGCGCCCTGGTCTCGAGCCACGCGAAGTTGGGTACCGCGGCAGCGAGATGCACGGTCGCGGCCGTGCACACTGGGCCAAGCGGATTGTGCGGCATCAAGTCCACATAGTGCGCCTCGCTCCAGCCAGCGATTTTCATCGCCTCGGTGAGCCCGCCGACATTGCAAACATCGATCCGGTTGAACTGATGGATGCCGCGCTCAATGTAGGGCAGGAACTGCCACTTGCTGGCAAATTCCTCGCCGATGGCAAAGGGGATGTCGGTCATCGTGCGCAGCGATTCATAGGCCTCCGGCGTTTCGGCCCGTATCGGCTCCTCGAGGAAATCAAGCACGCCGCGACCGAGCTTGTTGCAGAAGCTCGCCGCCTCTGCCACCGACAGCCGATGATGATAGTCGAGGCCGAGGACCACGTCGCTGCCCAGCGCCTCGCGCGCCTTGTTCAGCATACTCGCGGTAGCGCCGATGGACTCGCGCGGCTCGAAGATGTCCTTGCTGTTTTGCCCGAAGGGGAAGAAGCGGATCGCCTGCCACCCCTGCGCGCGAAGTTCGCGGGCGCGTTCGATGGCAACGTCGCCCTCGGCCTCGTCGCCGGTCGAGGCAAAGGTGGGAACGCGGTCGCGCTGCTTGCCGCCCAGCAGCTCGTAGACCGGCACGCCCAGCGCCTTGCCCTTGACGTCGTGAAGGGCGATGTCGATGGCGGAAATCGCCGCCTGAAGGACTCGCCCGCCTTCGAAGTACTGGCTGCGGTAAACCTCCTGCCAGATCCGCCCGATCTGCATCGGGTCGCGGCCGATGAGAAACTCGCGATAGTGCTCGACCGCGCCGGCCACGGCCCTCTCGCGACCGCTCAAGCCGCTCTCGCCCCAGCCGAAGATGCCCTGGTCGGTCTCGACCTTGACGAGCATCTGGTTGCGCGTTCCTACCCACACCGGATAGGGCTTGATGGCGGTGATCTTAAGCTTCTCAGTCATCCACGCCCACGTTTCACGCGCATTCGCCCTATCTCAGTTGGCCTTGAGGGCCATTTCAGTTTCGCCATCGAACAGATGCATCCGCTCCTGGTCGAACTCGAGCCAGATCTGCTCGTCGGGCGCGACGGCAATGTTCGGCGGCACGCTGACGTTGACGATGGCGCCGGACAGGAACGCCTGAACGAAGGTGACGTCGCCGGTCGGCTCCACCGTATAGGCTTTGGCCGGGACGCTGCCTGGCACCGCACTCTTGTGGAGCTTGATCGTCGAGTGACGTGCGCCGAGCACGACTTTCCGGGTCGTCGCTTTCGCCACCTTCTGGGCATTGCGCGGTGAGAGCTCAAGGCGCCAGCCCTCGGCGCCGGTCAACACCGTGTTGCCGTTTGCCGTCGAGGCCTGCAGCGGAATAAGGCTCATCGCCGGGCTGCCGATGAAGCTGGCCACGAACATGTTCACCGGATGGGCAAAGACCTGCGCCGGTGAATCGTATTGCTGCAGGTAGCCGCCATTCATCACCGCCATCTTGTCAGCCATGGTCACGGCTTCGAGCTGGTCGTGCGTCACATAGATGATCGTCGCCTTGAGGTCCTGGTGGAAACGCTTGATCTCCGACCGCATCTGCACGCGCAGTTTGGCATCGAGGTTGGACAGTGGCTCGTCCATGAGGAACACTGCGGGGTCGCGAACGAGGGCACGGCCAAGAGCCACACGCTGCTGCTGCCCGCCCGAAAGTTCGCGCGGCTTGCGCTCGAGCAGGTGCGTCATGTCGAGCACTCGCGCCGCTTCCTTGACCTTCTTGTCGATCTCGTCCCTGGGGAGTTTGCGCATCTGAAGCGGGAACGCCAGGTTCTTGTAGACCGATTTCTGCGGGTAGAGCGCGTAGTTCTGGAACACCATTGCGATGTCCCGGTCCTTGGGGTCGAGGTCGTTGACCACGCGCTCGCCGATGATGATGTCGCCCGATGTGATCGGGGTCAGCCCAGCGACGAGATTGAGCGTGGTTGTCTTGCCGCAGCCTGAAGGGCCGACGAGCGCAACGAACTCGCCGTCATTGACCGTCAGCGAAACGTGGTTGACAGCTTTGAAGCTGCCATAGCTCTTGACGAGATCTTGGAGGACCACGTGGGCCATCGGCAACTCCCTAGTGCTTGACCGCGCCTTCTGTAAGGGCGCGTACGAAGTATCGTTGCAGGACCAGGAACAGCACCACGACGGGCACACTCATCATGAAGCTGGCCGCCATCAGGCCCGGAAAGTCCGTCGTATTTTCCGAGAAGAAGCGTTGGATGCCGACCGGCAGGGTCAACTGCTCGTTCTTGGAGAGGAAGGTGTAGGCGTAGATGTACTCGTTCCACGCGCCAATGAAGGAATAGATTGCGGTGGCGATGATCCCCGGCGTCGAGAGCGGCATCACGATCATGATGAAGGCCTGGAACCGTGTTGCGCCATCGATGCGCGCCGCCTGCTCAAGCTGCACCGGGATATTGTCGTAAAAGCCCTTGAGCAGCCAGATCGCCAGCGGCAGGCCAAAGGTGAGATAGGTGAGTATCAGTGAGCCATGCGTGTTTATCAGACCGATCGCGCGCATCAGGATGAAGAGTGGCACGAGAAAGATCACCGCCGGGAACATATTGCGCAGCAGCACGGCAAAGAACAGGAAATTCCGGCCGGGGAAACTGAAGCGCGAAAACGCGTAGGCCGCTGGGACAGCCACGATCACCGAAAGGATTGTCGTGACGGTCGACACGAAAAGGCTGTTCCAGAAGAAGCGGAGGAAGTCCTGGCCGACGCTGTTCTGCGGATCGAGCAGTTTCTGATAGCTGGCGAGGGTAGGTTCGTCCGGCCACCATTGCGGCGGGAATTGCGTCGCCGCGAATCCGGACTTGATCGAGGTGATCAGCATCCAGATCATCGGCAACGCGGTATAAAGCAGCATGAACACGAGGAATATGCGCCCGGCCCACCGCCATCCGTCGACGCGCATGCGGCGACGGGTCTGGGCTCGAGGGGCTGTCTCGGCAATCGTGCTCATGCGCTCCCCTCTTTCCGCTCGTTGCCGCTTAACGCACGGACGTAGAAGTAGCCCAGCGTCATCAGCGTGAGGAACAGGAGCACCGAATAAGCCGATGCCACGCCCCAGCGTTGCCGTCCGAAGGCGAGCTCATAAATGTGGGTTATCCAGATATGCGATGCATTCGACGGCCCGCCGCCGGTCATGATCCAGGGGATGATGAAGGAATTGAAGTTGGCTACCGCGAGCAGCAGCATCGTCACCACTGAGACGTTGCGCAAGTGCGGGAAGGTGACGTGCCAAAAGCGCTGCCACGCATTGGCACCGTCGACTTTTGCGGCGCGCAGCAATTGGTCGGGGACTGTCTGCAGGCCGGCCATCATCATGATCATGGCAAACGGAAACTCGCGCCAGATATTGACGACGATCAGGGAGGGCAGCACCGTGCTGACATTGTCGATGAAATTCGGCGGCTGGGCGGCCAATCCGAGGCCGACCAGCACCGCGCCGATGATCCCGAAGTCCGAATGGTAGATCCACTTCCAGATGTAGGAGGCGGCGACGGCGCTGATGACCCAAGGGATGATCAGGACGGCGCGCAGGACACCACGGCCGATGAAATCGCGGTGGAGCGCCAGCGCTGTGGCAAACCCCAGGACAAAGGAGATGAAAGTTGACCCCAGAGTCCAGATCAGTGTGTTCCAGGTGACTTTCCAGAACACCTGACTGGTGAGGATGGTCGTGTAGTTGTCGAAGCCGATGAAGGTCTTGTCGCGGAGTTGCAGGCCAGGCGGTGTCTTAAAGAACGACAGCTCGACCGTGTAGTAGATCGGATAGGCGATGACGATGAGCATCACGGCGATCGCTGGGAGCACGTACGCGTAGTCCGCGCGATGCTCCCAGATCTTCCGTAGCGCGCCGGACCAACCGGGTTGCACTCTTCGGCGAGCCTCGGCCTTGCCGGTCACGATCGTCACTTGTGGCGTGCCCTTATTCTTCGGAACGAGGCGGCTGCGCCAGCGGCGCAGCCGGTCAGATCGTAGGTCAGGCTTGGACTAGAGTCCGCCCATCAGGTCTTTTACCTTCTTGGCCGCGTCGTCCGCTGCCTCGTCGACGGTCATCGCTCCGGTCAGGGCATTCTGCAGCATGTCCGGGATGATGATGTTCATGATCTCGGGGGCCTGCGGCAGTGCTGGGAACGGGATGCCGTATGGCAGCATCGAGGTCGTGACATCGAGGAACTTGATGTTGTCCAGACGTTCCTTCATCCACTTGGTCTTGAAGCCGTTGAGGTTGCCCGGATTTGATCCGGCGTAGGCCATCTTCAGCGACCATTCAGGGCTCGTCCACATGCAGATGATAGCTTTCGCAGCCGGCTCGTCTACCTTGCCGCCCTCGACATATTCGGGCTTCAGGATGTGAATGTTCGAGCCGCCGAACACGACGGCGCGCTTGCCGTCGGGACCAGTCGGGATCAGGCCGTAGCGCATGTTGTCGATGACCGTCTGCGCCTTGTCCTTGTCGGTGCCCGTCGCCTTTTTCTGCAGGTCGAGCATGACGTTGTAATCGGACGGGTGCGAGATCATCATGCCGAGCTGGCCGGCGACGAACAGGGGCTGGTTATCGGCCTGCTGGTTGGTGAGTGCCGAAACCGGAACCGACTTGTCGCGAACATACATGTCGTACGAGGCTTGCAGCGCTGCCTTGCTCTGCGGGCTATCGAGCTGGACCTGCTCATAGGTCGGGTTTGCCGTCGCTTCGTCGAAGACGCCGCCGCCATAGGCCCATAGCTGTGGCATGAAGCGGTACGGCGTATTGCCGGCATTCTTGCGAGCCACGAGGCCGTAGCCGGCAATGCCAAGCTTGTCGTGGATCTGCTTGGAATATTTGACGACGTCGTCCCAGGTTGCCGGAGCCTTGTCTGGATCGAGGCCCGCACGCTTGAAGATGTCGGCATTCCAGATGAACGCCATCGTCTCATTGTTGGTCGGAATGCCGTAGGTCACGCCCTCCCAGGTCACTGCCTTCATGGCGCCGGGCCAGAAATCCTCGGTCGAATACCCCACGTCCTCTGGCTTGAGCGGCTGCAGATAGCCCTTTGAGGCGAACTCGGTACCACCCAGGATTTGCAGGCGGACCGCCATCGGCGCGGCATTGCCCAGGAGCGCGGTGCGGAACTTGTCGAGAAGGTCGTTATAGGTGAGGGCTTGTTCCTCGAGCTGGATGTTCGGATATGTTTTGCGGAAGGTCTCGAAGAATTCCTTGTAGTACTGGCGCAGGAGGTCCGGGTCGCCCTCGAACACGCCCTGATACCAGAAAGTCAGTCGCCCCTTGTAGTCGAGCGGTGTGACCTTGGCGCAATCGGCCGCCGTGTCAAAATCCTGTGTGCCCGCAATCGAGCGCACATATTCCGGCGACCACTTGCTCAGGTCGACCGGCGGTGCACCCAGCGCCGATGTAGACGTCAGGGATGCCATCAAAGCAGTGGCGACAGTGCCGCGCAGGACGGCACTGCCGAGCGCAATTCTCGTCATAGGTATCCTCCCTGGTTCTCCCATGCCGCCCTAAAGCGGTCCTTGCTCGTTTCGATCGCGAGGATGCTTCTTTCAGCTCAGTGTATCCTCCCGATCGCTTGGTACGTTTTCAGATCATGGATTGCCTGTCAACGCGCAGAATCGTACATTGTTTGCGCAAGCCGTGTGTGATATCGGGCAAGGTATGTATTAAATTGGGGAGCCGGCCTTGGCCGAAATAAGCGATTTCAAAGCGATGCCACCGGTGGGGACCGATCCCATCGGGGCCTCCAGCGAGGGCGCCTCGCTTTATGAATTGATCAGGGAAGATATCATCGAGGGACGGCTCGCCGCCAACGAACGGCTTGTCGTCACCGATCTCGCCCGGCGTCACGGCACTTCGACCAATCCTGTGCGCGAGGCCCTGCAGTTGTTGCGCGGCGAAGGGTTTGTCACCTTTGTCGCCAACCGCGGGGCGCGCGTCCGACCCATTGATCAAGATTTTGTCCGAGATATCTACGAGATCGGTGTTCTGATCGAGCCAGCCCTGACACGATGGTTTGTGAATATGGCTACCGGCGAGGACATCGCCGAACTCGAACGTCTCCAAGGCCTGATCGAAGAGAACAATTTCGCCGACACATTCAGGCATAGTGAGCTGGATACCGCTTTCCACACCGTGATGTACCAGCGGCACTACAACCGCCACGCAGCCGAGCTTTGGTGGAAGCATCGCGAAGTGCTGCGAGCCGTGAGCCGTCGTTTCAATTTCACGCTGGCGCGACGTGCCGCGATCATGCGCGAGCACCGCGAACTCATCGCGCTTGTGAAGGCGGGAGAGGCCGACAAGGCGGCCGAACTCGTTTCCCGCCATGTCGAGGGTTCGGGCCGGCATATTCTCGAACAGATGCGAGCGCGCAACGCCACTCGGGCCGGATAGAATGTCCAGTCCAGAACATCGTTAGCTGACCATTTTCAGGCAAAGGTAGGTGAGATGAAAATCACGAGCATTCGGCCGTGGCTGATCAAGTCCGATGCTTCCTACTGGGGAGAGTTCCTGTTCGTCGAAGTGACGACCGACGAGGGAGTGAGTGGCTGGGGAGAGATCACCACCACGACAAGGCTCGCCAACCGCGCTCTCTGCACGATCCTGCGACAGATCGGCGTCGCCGTGACAGGCGAGGATCCGGCGCGTATCGAGCATCTCTGGCACAAGATCTTCCGCAGCTTCACCTACATGGGAAGCCGCGGCGCCGCCGTCGAATGCGTGAGCGCCATCGATATTGCCCTCTGGGACATCCGGGGCAAAGTCCTCGGCAAGCCGATTTACGAGCTGCTTGGCGGGCCGGTACGCGATGAAATCGCGCTCTACACCCATCCCAACCAGGCCAAATTCACCAGCAAGGAGGCTGTGGTCCGCGAAATTCTTGACATTGTCGAGTCCGGACACACTGCGCTCAAGTTCGATCCCTACCCCCACCAGGGCCGCAGCGCCGATGGCCTGCCCCGCGAACAGCGAGACGGCTACCTCGATGGCAGCATGACCCGCAAGGACGAGCGCGAAGCCGCCGAACTCACGGCTCTGATCCGCGAAACGGCAGGACCCGATGTCGACATTCTCATCGATGCGCACGGCCGCTTCGACGTCCCCACCGCCATTCGCCTCTGTCGGAGCCTCGAGGAGGCCGGCCAGATCGACTGGTTTGAGGAGCCCTGCCCGCCCGAGAGCCTTAACGCCCTCAAGCAGGTACGTGAGAAGGTCAATACCGCCATCTCGTGGGGCGAGCGCGGCCACACGAAGTGGGATTTCGTGCCGGTACTCGAGAACAGGCTCGCCGACTACATCATGCCCGACGTTACCTGGACCGGCGGCATTACCGAACTCAAGAAGATTTCTGCGCTGTGCGAAGCCTACTACGTGCCGGTCTCGCCACATGACGCCGCGGGACCGATCAACGTGGTTGCGGGAGCGCAGGTGATGATGACCGTTCCCAATTTCTACAAACTCGAAACATCGGAGTGGAACCTGGGCAAATACGATCACCTGATCGACAGACCACTCGACATTTCGAACGGCAGCCTCAAGCTGACGTCGAAGCCTGGTCTCGGTATTGAGATGGACCGCGACTACCTGCAGGCCCACGAGATTGAGCTGGGCTAGCAACACTGTATGCCGGGCCAGGGTGCGGGACGACAAGCCGAAAACGAGGATAAGTCATGGCAAAGACAGGTGGCGCCGACGAAGCGCTCAATCGGGTGAACGCGAACTCCAAGCCATCCCAGCTTCGCATCACCGACATGCGGGTAGCCGAAATCGTCGGCGCGCCGTTCACCTCAACCCTGCTCAAGATTTACACCAACCAGGGCATCGTCGGGCTTGGCGAGGTGCGCGACGGCGCCAGTGCCACCTACGCGCTGATGCTGAAGAGCCGGCTGCTTGGCGAGAACCCTTGCGACATCGACCGCCTGTTTCGCCGGATCAAGCAGTTCGGTGGCCACGGCCGGCAAGGCGGCGGCGTCTCGGCGGTCGAGATCGCGTTGTGGGATCTCGCCGGCAAGGCCTATGGCGTTCCCATCTACCAGATGCTCGGCGGCCGGTTTCGGGAGAAGGTGCGCGTCTATTGCGACACCGACGCTACCGTGCCGAGCGGCACCGAGACCGGCAAGCGCCTCAAGCAGCGCATGGCGCTCGGCTTCACCTTCCTCAAGATGGATCTGGGGCTGATGCAGATCGCGGATGTACCCGGTGCGGTCGTCTCCCCTGCCGGTTCACTTGAAGGGTACCGCATCCATCCCGGCCGCGGCCCGGTCAAGACCATGGACGAGCGGCGCGCCCGCAATGCCGCTTACGATTTGCATAACGTCCCCCATCCGTTTACCGGCCTCCACTTTTCCGACAAGGGCCTCGACCTGCTTGAACAGTATATTGCCGAGGTCCGCGATGTTATCGGCATGGATATTCCGCTCGCCATTGACCATGTCGGCCACATCTCGCTGCAGAACGGCATTCGGCTCGCCAGGCGGATTGAAAAATACGTGCCGGCCTGGCTCGAGGATGTGATCCCATGGCAGTACACCGAGCAGTTCCGGCAACTGCAGGCCGCCACTACGGTGCCGATCTGCACCGGCGAGGACATCTACCTTAAGGAAGGCTTCGAGCCTCTGCTCAAGAGCGGCGCCCTCTCCATTATCCACCCGGACCTGCTCACCAGCGGGGGCATCCTCGAGACCAAGAAGATCGGCGACATGGCCCAGGACCACGGCGTCGCAATGGCCATCCATATGGCCGAAAGTCCGATCGCCGCAATGGCCGCGGCACATGTCGCGACAGCGACCGAAAACTTCATGGCGCTCGAATACCACTCTGCCGATGTCGACTGGTGGGACGATATCGTCACCGGCGTTCCCAATCCGCTCGTGAACGACGGCTTTATCACTGTTCCGGACAAACCTGGCCTGGGGATTGACGACGTCGTCGACGAGGTGATCTCGCAGCATCTGCAGTCGGGTGTCACCGGCATCTGGCAGCCCACGGATCACTGGGACAACGAGTATTCCTGGGACCGTATCTGGAGCTGAGGCGAAAAGAACCGAAGATGAAGATCACCGATCTCCGCTGCGCCGTCATCGGCAAACATCCCATCGTCCGCATCGTTACCGACGAGGGCCTCTATGGCCTTGGCGAAGTCGAGTTCACCAAGACCTATCTCAAGCCTTGGGTGCTGCATTTCCGTGAGGCGCTGATCGGCGAGGACCCGACCGACGTCGAGCGGGTGATGCTGAAGATCCGCCAACGCGGCTCTTTCAAGCCCTATGGCGCGGCGGTAAGCGCTATCGAGCATGCGCTGTGGGACATAGCCGGTAAGGCCGCAGGCGTGCCGGCCTACAAACTGCTCGGCGGCAAGGTGCGCGACAAGGTGCGCGTCTATAACGGCTCGATCCGCCAGAAGCGAACGGGGGACCGGCCGGAGGATTACGCCGCTGACGTGAAATGGATGATGGAGCAGCCGCAGAATTTCTTCATGATCAAGCAAGGGATCTCGTTCCACTCCAACATGAAGGACACCATCGAGGACTTCCATTACGGCGTGAAGCAGAATAAGGCCGGCTACCACGGTGCCATGGATCAGGGCGTCATCAGCGAGCGCGGTTTCAACCACATGCTCGACTGCGTGATCGCGATGAAGGAAGTGCTGGGCGACAAGGTCAGCCTGGCGCTCGACTGCGGCCCGGGCTGGATGCTGCCCGATGCGATCAAGTTCGCTCGCGCGGTCGAGAAGTACAATTTGATGTGGCTCGAGGACATGCTGACCGGCGACTATGTGCCGTGGGTCAATCCGCAGGCCTATCGGGAACTGACCACCTCAACCTCGACGCCAATTCATACCGGCGAGCAGATATACCTGCGGCACAATTTCAAGGAGCTGATCGAAACGCAGGCGGTGCGCGTCATCGGCCCCGATCCGGCCGATATTGGCGGCATTGCCGAGCTCAAATGGGTCGCCGAGCACGCCTGTATGCACTCGATCCTGATGGCACCGCACGGCACCGCGAACGGGCTTCTCGGCCTCGGCGCGCTGATCAATGTCTGCGCCACCCTGCCCGCCAACTTCATTGCCTTCGAATACCCGAGCGCCTCCGACCCCTGGTGGGAGGACCTCGTAATCGGCCTGCCGTCGCAGATCGTGAAGGACAGCATGGTGGACCTGCTGCAAGCGCCGGGGCTGGGCCTCGATATCGACGCCGAAGCAGGCAGGAAGTATCTCCGGGAAGAGGATGCAGGCTTCTTCGACTGAACCATGCTTGCGCCACCCTGCACCATGCGGACCGCTTCACGCAACCTGTCATCCGGAATGATCGTTTCGGGGCCGGAAGCAGATTGTCGGCTATGGGAGAATCCGCCCGACTCCTTCCGATAGACGAAAGTCCGCTCTGGAAAAGCAGCGGGGGTCTTGAAATGGCACGACCGAGCCGACGGGCGCATCGGCTCGGACTATACCGCGTGGGAGCGCTCTACGTCTCGATCGGGCGGAAAGTGGTCGCGCACGGGAGCGGCCTAAGTAGGCTCATCTGCGCCAACAGGCGACTCCCAAAACAAGATCCACACCAGCAAACCCCCTTTGACGGAACGAAACAAAACTTGCCGTCGCCGGAGTCGCCCCCAAGCGAACGCCCCACCTCGCGCAGGCCGATGTCTGCCGCGGAAAAGCGAAGGAGGGGTAAGGTTATCGCGCCAAGCTGATCGCCGCTCGGCAAAGGTCTGTTTCTGGGCCGGAAGCAGACGGTCCGGTTCTCGAACGACCTAGTCAGAAAACTGCCCTTCCGCTGACGACCCGCGACGAGACCTGGCATAAGCAGCGCCTGCCCATGGTCGAGGATCGCATCCGTGGCCGGCTGGGCGAACTTTCCGATCGCCTGGGCAATGCCGACTGGCTCGATGGTGCGTTCAGCGCCGGTGACCTTCTGATGGTGGCGGTGCTGCGCAGGTTGAACGGATCGGGTATACTGGACGAATATCCGAACCTCTCCGCTTATGTAGCCCGCGGCGAAGTGCGGCCAGCCTTCAAGCGTGCTTTCGATGCTTAATTGGCGGTTTTCACGCCGCATCGACCGGCTGATGACATTCTGGTTACTTGACCCTCTAGCTTTGGTTGCGGTCTACTTTCTCTTCATTGGCCAGATACTGGTGGACGAAGGCGATGGCCATGCTGCCCTCGCCGACCGCCGAGGCAACGCGTTTGACCGGGCTCAGGCGTACGTCGCCGCAGGCGAAGATGCCGGGCGCGCTGGTCTCGAGCAGGTAGGGGTCGCGGCCATGCGACCAGAGCCCGGCCTTCTTCACGTCGTCGCCGGTCAGCACATAACCGCGTGCATCGCGCGCTACGTCGGCCGGCAGCCACTCGGTCTCGGCGTTGGCGCCGATGAACACGAACAGCCCGCCGCATTCGTGCCGGCTCACCTCGTTGCCGGTCTTGTCGAGAATGTCGATCGCCGTCAGGTGCGTCTCGCCGTGCACGGCCTGGACTTCGGAGCGAAGCTGGACCTTTACGTTGGATTTCGCCCTGAGCTGCTCGATCAGATAGTGGGACATGCTGTCGGCAAGCGAGGGGCCGCGCACCAGCAGCGTCACGCTGCGCGCATGGCCGGAAAAATGCATCGCCGCCTGGCCGGCCGAATTGCCGGCGCCGATCAGGTAGACATCCTGCCCATGCGTGCTGCTCGCCTCGCTGCGCGCGGCGCCATAATAAACGCCTTTGCCGATCAACCGGTCGAACCCGTCGATGGCAAGACGGCGCCAGGCGACGCCGGTTGCCAGGATGAGGCTGCGGGCGCGCACGACATCGGTGCCGTCGAGCACCACCTCGTGCGTCGTCGGGTCGATGCCGGCGACCGAACGGGTGACCAGGATTTCGGCGCCGAGCCGCTTTGCCTGCTGCAGCGCGCGGCTGGCAAGCTCGTCGCCGGAAATGCCGCTTGGAAAGCCGAGATAGTTCTCGATGCGCGAGGATGTTCCCGCCTGCCCGCCGGGCGCCTCGCGTTCGACGACGATGGTGCGCAGCCCCTCGGAGGCGCCATAGACCGCAGCCGCAAGACCGGCCGGTCCGCCGCCGATGATCGCGACGTCGTACTCGGCGCCGCGCGGGCGCGTCTGCAGCCCGAGGCGAATGGCAAGATCGCGCACGGCGGGTGCTTCGATAATCTCCCCGTCCGCCAGCCGGGCAACGGGACCATCGAGAGCCGGCCTGCCGAGGGCAGACCAGAAAGCCTCGGCATCCGACGTGTCGGGCAACAGCCAGGTGAACGAAATCTGGTTGCGGGCCAGAAACCGGCGCAGTTCGCCGCACGCCGTGTCCCAGCGATGGCCGACCAATGTGACGCGCGGCCTCTGCGGCTCGGCAGTGACGCTTTGCAGCCCGCCCATCCGCTCGCGGGCAAGCGCGCTGACCTTTTGGGCCACGTCCTTTAAAACCGCGGCGATGGAATAATACTGCTGAACCTCGATGCGCATGACGCGGGAAGATTCGGCGGCGCGATAGCCACCGGGAAAACCCGAGCCAAGCGCAATCGGCACCTCGCCGAAGATCGTTCCCGGCAGACGCCAACCCAGCGTTCGCTCGATGCCGTCGAAGGTCTTTAGGACTTCGATCTTGCCGGCGAGAACCGCAAACAGCGCGGCCTCTCCACCCTCGTGAATCGCGAACTCTCCGGGGCTGAGGTGAAGATCGGCCGCTGTCCGCGCCAGCCGCTCCAGCTCTGCCGCCGGCAAACCCGAAAACAACGGGATCGCTCCCACTTCATCACTTGTCAGCATGGCCCCTCGCGGGAGCCAGTTAGCGTTGTTTTTTTGTCGTGATCAATAAAAAAGCGAGGCGGAGCCGCGTTTTGGCAGAGAGCGCAACCTCCCCGTTGTTGTACCGTTGTTGTGGGGGAGATCGGCAGCCTCGACGCCATGCCACGCATGCTCGTAGCTCGCTCAAGCCGGACGGCACGTGGATGATCGTCGAGCGGTTCGCGCACGATCATCTGGCTGTTAACCCCGTCGGGCGCGCCTATTATGCCGCCTCCGCCTTTGTGTGCACGCCCGCGTCGCTGGCGCAGGATGTCGGGCTCCGGGGCTGGCGCCCAGGCCGGAGAGGCAAGGCTGAGGGAGGTCGTCACCAGCGGTGGCTTCACCGCTTCCGCCGCACCGCGGAGACGCCGTCCAACATGGTGCTGGAGGCCCCCCGTAGTAGGATGGCTGCCGCAGGAAGATTGCTGCTCAAAAAGGTTGCTGCTCCAATCGATCGGAGGAAGCTATGACCGCCTACAATGTAGTCCGCTTTCGCACAAAGCCAAGCATAGAAAAGGCCTTCGTCGAAGCGCACAAGACTATCGCGCTCAACGCGACAGGCTTTCGCAAGGGCGCCCTGATCAAGACTGGCGAGCCCACATTCTGCTTTGTCGGCGAGTGGCAGGACATGGACAGCCTCGCCGCCGCGCGGCCGTCGATGATCGGCATTCTCGACACGTTCCGCGATATGCTCGAAGACCTCGGCGGCGACCTCGGCCTTACCGACCCGGTCTCGGGGACAGTCGTTGCTGAGGTAAGCTGAGGCAGGCTCGAGTTACCGAAGGCCGGCCGAACTCCCAGGCGATCAACCAAAAAGGCAGAGCAGGTTTTGGCGGATGTAGCCAAGCGACAGAGGTTCGTGCCGGAATTGGTCGGGCGTCTGACGGGCTGTAGCGGCTGAGCCGGAGGCTTGGGTGGCCTCAGCCCGCTGCGTGAGGATTCACCGCGCGCTACGGTTTTTCTCTGCTTCGGATGATCCAAGCGGACAACGGTCCGACGAAGACACTGTCGGCGAGTGCTCGTTCCTCCGCACTCAAAGAACCAGGCATCGTGCACGCAGTGCTGGGTTCGCTCAGCAGCGTCGAGGTAGCGATTGCAAGGAGACTTGCTCTCATTTTGCACACCCGCTCAGACCCCACACGCATTGCGCCGATGGTAGCTCAACCTGATAGGATGACCATGCGCGATTGCGATTGAGGATCAGGTAATGGCCGGAAGCGGTCCGATCTATTGCGGTAAGAACGCGCGAGAATGCAGACATCCAATCCGGGGTTCGAAGTCTCGAACTGACCCAACCCAGACGTTCCCGACCGCTGGAATACTGTCTTGAAACCGTGGAAAGAAGCCGGGGGCTTTCACTTGGGCTTGGTCCAGGCACTGCTCTCCGATCACTCCGCCAACGTTCCCTCGGGATAAGAAGCTGGCGTTGGGTGGTCCCACGGGGGCTCTGTCGCCAAGTTGTACGTCGCGTGCGCACGTCACAAGCCACCCCGGCCATAGCGCCAATGCCAAGCATGCACTAACATTCCAGCTTGCCCCTTTGGGGCTGGCCAGTGATCTGTTCAAAGGGAAGTACCCATGACCAATCATTGCTGTGGACCGGGCTATGCTTCTCCAGCCGAGGCGATGACGGCACCTCGCGAAAAGCTGCTCTATACGATTGCCATCTACACCGGCACGGGCATTCAGAAGCCGGACTATCTGTGCACCATTGATGTCGACCCGGAGAGTTCGACCTACAGCCAGGTGATTTCGCGTTTGCAAATGCCGGGTATTGGCGATGAGCTTCATCACTCGGGCTGGAATGCCTGTTCGTCGTGCCATGGCGATGCGAGCATGGAGCGGAAATATCTGATCGTGCCGGGTGTGCGCTCGTCAAATCTGCATATTGTCGATTGCGGTACCGATCCGCGCAGCCCGACACTGTTCAAGGTGATAGACGGCGCTGAAATCAAAGCCAGAACCAACCTGTCGGCACCGCACACAGTGCATTGCCTTGGTTCGGAGATCATCATCTCAATGCTTGGCGACGCTCAAGGCAACGCGCCAGGCGGTTATTTGCAACTCAACAAGGAGTTCGAGATTGTCGGCCGTTGGGAAAACTCCATGGGCAGGATCAAGTTTGGTTATGATTTCTGGTACCAGCCGCGACACAACGTAATGGTCAGCTCGGAGTGGGCCGCGCCTAACACTTTCATGCCTGGTTTCGACCTGGAGGAGGTGGGCCACCTGAAGTATGGCCGAGAGATCCATTTCTGGGATTTTGAGAAGAAGGAACCAAAGCAAACATTCTATCTCGGTGAAGATGGCTTGATCCCGCTGGAAGTGCGATTCCATCATAATCCCGACAGCAGTCACGGCTTTGTTGGCGCGGCCCTTTCCGCAAACATTATCCACTGGTGGAAGGATCCAGCGGGTGACTGGCAATGGGAAAAAATCGTGGATGTCGAAAATGAGCCGCATCCCGAATGGCCGATACCAATACCGGGCGTTATCTCAGTCATACTGCTCAGCATGGACGATCGATACCTCTATCTGTGCAACTGGTTGCATGGCGACATCCGTCAGTATGATATCTCGGACCCCCACAACGCCAAGCTTACCGGACAAGTGTGGATGGGCGGACTTCTCGGACGTGCGCCTGAGGTCAATGGCGTGAAAGTGACTGGCGGGCCGCAGATGATACAGCTCAGCCTCGACGGCAAGCGCCTTTATGTGACGACCTCGCTCTTCTCGACCTGGGACAATCAGTTCTATCCGGAAATCCGCACCAATGGCGGATGCATGCTGATGGTCAATTGCGATACGGAAAACGGCGGCATGGAAATTGATCCGCGATTTGTCGTCGATTTTGGCAAGGAACCAAATGGACCAAGCCGCTGCCACGAAACCCGTTATCCCGGCGGTGATTGCACGAGTGACATCTGGGTATGACCAACTTCACCATCACTCTCGTCAATCAAGGCGGTGCGGCCTTTGACGTCGATCGCCGGAAGCCCCTCTTGCAAAGCTTGCGCGAGCAGGGCGTGGACCTGCCGTATGGGTGCAAGTATGGCGGCTGCATAACCTGTGCGGCCAAAATAATCAGCGGCAAAGTCAATCAAAAAGCGCAGCGGGCGCTGAACAACCGCCAGATCACCAATGGCTATATAATCCTCTGCGTTGCCCGCCCTATGAGCGACTGCACGCTGGAAGTCGGCGTTGAGAGCCACGACAAGCTCTATCGCAACCCCTTCCTTGACCCCTTGGCCGCTCACGAATTGAAAGCCGATATTGCGACCCCGTTGGAAGCAAAGAAATGACCCATATGAATCATGATGAGCCCTATTCGGAGGCTTATCTGCAAGACATTCTGAAATCGGTCAAAACCATCGCGATGGTTGGGGCCAGCCCCGATAAAACTAAATTTTCCTATGGGGTACTCAGGGTGCTGCACGAAATCGGCTATGACATGATCCCGGTCAACCCCAGTCCCGGTCTGGATGAGATTCGAGGGCTTAAGGTGTACGCGTCACTAGCGGCCATCGACCGGCCTGTGGATATGGTTGAGGTTTTTCGCCGCTCCGAAGATCTGTTGGAAGTTGCACAGGAGGCCATCGCAATCAATGCCAAGGTTCTGTGGGGTCAGATTGGGGTGCGCGATGACGCTGCCGCCCAGTTGGCGGAGGAAGCGGGCTTGAAAGTGGTGATGAACCGCTGTCCCAAGATTGAGTTGTTCCGCCCCTTCTGGAAGCCAAAGCTGCACTTGGGAATATGACTGCAGGGGCGCAGAATTCGGGGTTGTCGCGGCAACCAACCTGTTCCCTCTGGAGTCTCAGACGTTGATTCTGCTAGCAGATTGAATTTTGCCCGAGGTACGATGCCAGATGATCGCTGAGATCACGCGCGTCGTCGCCAGCGCCGTCGATCAGAGCAGACTTGCGGCGGCGCAGAAACTGCGTCCCCATCAGGTACAGGCCCGGATGTTCCGCTACACCGCCGTCGTGACGGACGTGGCCCTTGCGGTCGAGGACCGGCAGTTCCAGCCAGGAGTAGTCCGGCCGGTAGCCGGTGGCCCAGATGATCGTCCTGATAGCGCCTCCGGCAAGATCGAGGCCGAGCGGCGGGTTGTCCTCGACACGGGTCGGCGGCGGGCGATCCGGCGGCCCGACCGTAGCGTCCAGGCCGTTGGCGCGCGCCCATTCGTCGATGAGGTCGAGCAGCCGTGCCATCTTGAGATCGGAAAGCGCGCACATGTTGCGCAACGACCCCGCAAACTGGGCCTTGCCGTCTTCGGTGATGCCGGCAAGACGACCGATGATCCGGACGCCGAGGTCGTCGAGCGCATTGAGGTCGAGGGTGATGCGGTCGGGCGTGCCGACAAGCTGTAGCGAAGGAACCCGTCGCGCCCGCCTGATGTCGTCCACCTCGTCGTAACGCTCGTCGAGCACGCCGGCGGCGTCCATCCACCATTCCAGGTCCTTGCCGCGATAGACGCGGGGCGCCCGGATGTGCTCGCCCACCGACAGGGTCACTTGACGCCCCGAACGCTGCAGCTCCTGTGCGATCTGGGTGCCGCTCGACGACGCGCCCACCACCATCACGCCACCGTCGGCGACCTGACCCGGATTGCGGTAGGACTGTGCCGTCAGCATGGCGACCGACGGCGGCACGCGGCTGGCGACGTCGGGCAGGCGCGCGATGTTGCACGCGCCCGACGCCAGCACGACGGTCCGACACCGCCACTCGCCGCGCTCCGTGCGCACAAGATATCCCGCCCCGTCGCTCCGAACCGAGGTAACGGTCGTGTGGGTTCTGACCGGAGCCGAGATCGCCTTGGCATAGTTCCCGAGGAAGTCGATCACCTCAGGCATCGTCCGGTAGCCGTCGGGATCGTCGCCGTCATAGCGGAAGCCCGGCAGCCGGCTCTGCCAGTTCGGGGTGAGCAGCCGGAGTGAATCCCATCGCTCGGTGCGCCAGGTATGGGCGATCTCGCCGCGCTCCAGCAGCACATGGTCGATAGAGCGCTCTGCGAGGCAGCGGCTCATCGCGAGCCCCGCGTGCCCCGCGCCGACGATCACTGTGGTGACGGAACTAATCGCACCCTCTCATCAGGAGAGTCTACGGTTCGAAGCGCCTTTCAATTCACCACGACCGTGACGTTCGTCGGATTGGTGACAATGTCATAGACGGCCGACCGCTTCTGCGACTGAGCGACGATAGCCTCGATGTCCTCGCGCTTGGCGTCGGCGTCGATGTTGTATTTCACCGTGATGCCGCTGAAGCCGTTGCGCACGTCGCTGTCGATGCCGAGTATTCCGGCGAGATCCATGTCGCCTTCGATGGTCGCCTTCACCGACTTCAACTGGATGTTCCGGTTCTGGGCAACCGCGGCGATGCCGGCGGTCAGGCAACTCGCCAGTCCGACCAGCACGTATTCGACGGGCGTGGCGCCCTTGTCCTGGGAAGCGAAGACCTCCGGATGGTCTGCGTCGAATGTGAAGGTGGTCTTGCGATGCTGATCCTCGCCGAGACCGTAGAAGCTCTCGACCGACGAGTGGCTGTGGGTGCCATCCTTCCATTCGCAGGCCGCGCGCCACTTGAACTGCGCTGCCTCCGGGGCGTTGGTAAGCGCTTCGCGTGCGCCGAGCAGCGCCTCTACGTTAACGCCGTTGTTTGCCTGTACTTCGGAAGCCATAATTATTATCCTCCCTACCTTGCACTGGCTCAAAAACCCGACCGATCTCACTGACCTCCCGATCAGATTTCACCATGGCGCGGCATGCTATGGGTCGCGAAGCGTTTCTTCAAGTTGTTTCCGCAGCGGAATGTTCGCCCTCGTGTGCCGAGTTGTGCCTTGGCAGGCTCTGGCGCGACCACGACCTTCAGCGTGGTCAATTGCAGTGTCTGCTTCCGGGCGGAGGCAAAGTTCGCCTCTATGGCCGACATCAGGCGCGAAGCTGCCGGATCGAAATACGAAGCGATGAGCAACCCGCGCGACGCCGTCCTCATTCAGATTTCAATTCGTTTGGCCAGCGCGGACCGCGGAAGTAGCTCCTCCCGTGCCTGGTCAGACAGGCTGTCGTCCCCCATTCTTTGCACAGCGCCTCAATGAACGGATTATCCTTTAGCTGCCAGATTGCGGTCTTAGGGCGGTACGGACCTATGGGTTGACGGCGTTTGGAGTCGTATCGGGCTGCACGCGGTGGATCCTAGAGGCGGCAGAACATGCGTTTGATGGAGTTTCGGTCGATCTCGCTCACGCCATGTCTTCGGCAACACGAAAAAGGAGGCGGATATACCGCTCCAGATGGGCGAGGCTTTCGCGCGCCAGCTCCGCATCATTCCCTGCTTTCGCGAGAACAAATCCTCCTTGTATGACAGTCTGCGTGTATCGAGCCAGACTTTCGGCGGTCCAATCATCCGTGATGCCGCGCTCACGGCGAGCCAGTTCAATGTCGGCTTCTAGCGTGGACGCATGACCGAATATGCTAGCTCCACAGGCATCGCGGATGCTGGGAAAACTCGAGAAGGTCTCTTGGGCCATCGTTCCGACCAGACAGCTGGAACCTGCCAGATCGTCGGTGATGATCGCTTTGCGAAAAGCGACATACGCAAGCACCCTCTCCAACGCATCGAGAGGGCGATGATAGGGAGCAGCGGCGAAAAAGTCCGAGGTGGTCTTAGCCCAAAATTCCGCAGCTGCAATTCCCAGGGCTTCCTTGCTACCGAAGCTGTGGAAGAATGCCCCCTTAGTTACCGCAGCCGCCTTGCACAGATCATCAACGCTGGCTGAGGCGAAGCCTTTGGCGCGGATAGTGTCCCTTGCAGCTTCCAGGAGCCGGGTTCGGGCATCACCGCGCTCGGGAGCATGTTTGGTTGGCCTAGACATGCGAATATTCATACCTTACGATCGGTATGTGTCAATAGTGAAGCCCCCATTCGCCAAGGGTGCATAGGTCTCGAAAACACGGAACGTGATATGAATTTATATGACGACGATCTTACCCGGTTTGCTGAGCATGGGGCCGCCCTTCTCCCTGCCACAGATGGCGAGGATCGAGTAGAGCATGACGGAGCCCTGATCTGGTACGCATCATTTGGTAGCGGTCCTCCCGTCATCCTCTTGCATGGCGGACTCGGCCACAGCGGCAACTGGGGATATCAGGTTTCGGCCTTGGCGGCGGCGGGCCACCGCGTGGTGACGATCGACAGTCGCGGACACGGCCGCAGCACCCGCGATAACAGGCCATATTCCTATGAACTCATGGCTTCTGACGTCGTGGCTGTGATGGACCACCTTTCCCTTGACAAGGCTACCTTCGTCGGCTGGAGTGACGGCGCCTGCGTCGCTCTGGTACTTGCCTCCAAGGCACCAGCACGCGTGGCAGGCGTCTTCTTTTTTGCCTGCAACATGGATCCTGGTGGCACAAAGCAGATCGAACCGAGTCCGCTTCTCGATCGCTGCTTCAGTCGCCACAGGAAAGACTACGCCATGCTCTCCGCCACGCCAGGCGACTTCGACCAGTTCGTCGGCGCCGTGGGGCTGATGATGCGAACCCAGCCGAACTATACCAAAGAGGACCTTGGCGCCATCAAAGTGCCTGTGGTCATCGCACTCGGCGAGCATGACGAATTTATCAAGCGAGAGCATGCCAACTACCTGGCTGACGCTATTCCGGGGGCCGAATTGATCATTTTGCCCGGCGTTAGTCACTTCGCGCCATTACAGCGTCCGGACGCATTCAACGCGACGGCCCTCGCCTTCATAGCCAAGTATCGATCTCGGGTTCGGACCGATAACCAGTAGCTGGCGGTCGCGGCGAGGCAGCCGGCTGCGAGGAGAACGGCGTTGAGTCGTATTGGATTGCGACGCGGCGGAAAGGCGGCAGCAGAACCTGCGCTCGCCTGTGAGACTCTGCTTCGGGTCACAAGCAGAACAGCAGCCCCCTACGGCTCGTCCCTCTCATCGCGCAAATTAGACACAACGCGGCGGTTCTGCGACCTGCAGGCGGTGTCGGGGCACTCGCGGACGAGCCTGTCCTTGCCGTAGCCCTTGGCCCACATGCGGTTGCGGTCTATGCCGCCGGCGGCGAGGTAGTCCATCACCGCATCGGCGCGCTGCTGCGACAGCGCCATTTCACTTGCGCCGGGATCGTCGGCGAAACCCTGCAGCTTGAGCAGCCAGCGCGGATGCTTTGCTAGCCAGGCGATCTGGGTGTCGAGGGTGGCCTTGGCGACAGAATCGAGCGCGGCCGAACCTTGCGTGAAATAGGTGCGGCGGCCGACATTGAGGATAAAATCCTCCTCGCTGCCCGGCTGCACGTTCTGGAAGCCGGCAACCTCGGTGTTGGTGACGTCGGGCGTGGAAGGGGCCAGCGTGTTGCTGGTCGAGCAGGCTGCGGCCAGCACCAGCAGGCCCGCGGCGAGCAGCCGGCGCGTGTTTTCAATCATGCGGTTCATGAGGCGCCAATCATTCGACAGTGGTGGAAGCGGGCGCCTGGTCGGCGATGTGCGGCAGTACCTGCACCGCGGTGCCGATCGGGCAGCGCTGGTAGAGGTCGATGATGTCTTCCGGGAACATGCGGATGCAGCCGCTGGAAGCGTCGGTGCCGATGCTCCACGGCTCCAGCGTGCCATGCAGGCGGTAGCCGGTATCGGCGCCGTTGCGGTGCAGATAGAGCGCGCGCGGCCCGAGCGGATTGTTGGACGCGCCGCCTGCGACCATGGGCGGTAGGTCCGGCCTGCGCTTCCGCATTTCGGGGGGCGGGACCCATTGCGGCCACAGCGCGCGGCGGTCGATCGTCGCGCGGCCGTACCATTTGAAGCCGTCCTTGCCGACGCCGACGCCGTAGCGGATGGCGGTCTTGTTTTCCATGATGACGTAAAGGAAATGGTGGCGGGTATCGACCACGACGGTGCCGACCGGCTCGCTGCTGAAATACTTGACGATCTGGCGATGCCATCTCTTGTCGATCTTGGCGAAGTTGGTCTTGCGATACACAAAATTGTTGTCGCTGGCGGTACCGGCGAAAAAGGATTTTGCCGCCGCTGCTTGAGCAATGTTGCTGGTTGCACCCACCGCGACCAGCGCCAGGCCGCCGAGCACGACACCCCTGCGTGATAAAACCATCGGCAATATTCCCCCTCATGCCAAAAGCTTGGCGGACCATAGTTGAGAATTACTTCGCCTCAAAGTGGAAAATGCTGCGTTGCTTCAGTCCGCCGTGTCCGGACATTCGTCATTGCCGGGTTCGGGCGGGTAGGCCGGGTGATCGGCAGATTGCTCGACGAGCGTGGATACAGGTGGGTTGCAGTCGACCTCGACGCCAAAAATGTAGAGCGGTCCCGGGAAGAACGTCTACCGGTCTTTTTCGGCAACGCTTCGCAGGAGGAGATGGTGGCCGCCGCGAAAATTGACAGCGCAAAGGCCCTGGGGATCACTCTGGACGACCCCGAGGCAGCCAAATCGGTTCTTGCGGCGCTGAGACGCAACTGCCCGACCTCCCGGTGATTGTCCGGGCGCGTCACCACATGCATGTGCAAGAGCTGCTTGAGAAAGGCGCGACAACCGTAATGCCCGAAACGACGGAATCCAGCCTTCTCCTGGGTGCAGCTGTCCTTCAAGAACTCGGGGACAGCAAAACGGATGTGGATGCGGCCGTCAGGACCGTCCGCAGGCGTTCTTACTCCACGTCCCCAAGCGGGTCCGGCCTTCTCCGAGCCTGTGTGCTTGGCATTTACCGCTCGCGGTGATCTGTACCCGCCCCATGCAATCGGGAACTCCACCGCTCTCGGCGGCTGGCGGATGAGCCGAATAGCTAACGCCTCCGGAGTGCACTCCTCGTAAGCCGCTGACCTGCCGTTTCCTTCGACGGCCATGGTGCTGGCATTCTACGAAACGTGGATATCCCGGAGCGGAGACTCGCGGGATCGGCGATGGCCGCCAGCAAAGAAGCGTTTGAAAAGGCCAAACGGTGACGCCGTCGCAGGAACGAAAGTGGAAAAGAAAGCAGAACTTTCGTGTGCAGGCTTTGCATGCGCGCCCCCATAACTCTTTGATTTTGTTTAGTTGTCTGTCCGATCCATCACACGCTGACTGTCATCACGGCAGCCGGTGTCCGCTTATGGGATGTCGCAATGGCCCGCTCTACGTCTGAGTTTAGGCGCAGAGCAGACGGTCGGGTTTCCAACCCGGAGCGACAAGAGCTGACCTTTGGTCGGCGCAAGTGTCGTCCTGACGTGACCCAATGCGGTCTTTCGTTGCGAGCGTCGCTTGCTGGAGCTGCGTTAAGTCGGTCGGAGGCCAATGGTATTTTCAATGGAACGCTAATATACATGGAAACCCCAACGAGCAGCGCCTGCCAGATACTTGAGGAATGCCATGCGAAGGCTCATCTTCACGGCGATATGTATCGCCGCCGCAACAGCCGCTAACGCCCATGATTGGTACGAAGATAAGATTGACCCACAGACCAAATTCAAGTGCTGCGGCGGTTCAGATTGCCGCGCCATACCTCGGTCTTCGGTGCGGTCCAGGGTAGACGGCGGGTACACTTATTTGCCGCATAATTTCACCATCCCACGTGACCGTGTGCAGGAATCCCCGGACGGGCAATACCATATCTGCGAAAATAAATATGTTGTAACCAACCAGTTGTATTGGCGTTGCTTCTTCGCACCTCGTGTCGATGTGTCTATACTTCTAAAGCATTAACCGCGCGTCGCTTCCGCAACTTACATCAGCAAGGTGCTAGTCCATTAATTCTGTTGGACTTTCTTCAAAATTGCCGAAGCTCAAGCGGTGCGCGACTGCCCCAGGGATTTCATTGGATACGTCGCGGCTATCGAGAGCCTGCGCGCCCTGGGCGTAACGCCATGGGGCGCTGCCGCGGGTGACTTCTGGGCGCGCTCCGCAATTCGGTGACAGTCCAGATTTTATCGTGTCGGCGCGGCCGTGGTTGTGTAGATTGGCTGCGTGGCCCGCCTTGCCCGCATTGTCGTTCCAAGTCCACTCGCCACGTGACGCAAACGCGGTAGCGGCTGGCGATTTCGACCACGATGGACAGCCAAGCGATAGGGGATAACTGGCGCGGGATCAGCACGGTTCATGCGGGAGCGGTATTCGCCGGATGAGATAGCTGCGGCTGCAGTCTCGAATTTGACGCATCAGCACTTGCAAATCGTCAGCCGAGGTCTTTTGCTCGCGCGATAGTTGCCCTTGACCGTTGAATGGTTGGCGAACAGATGAACAAAATCGATCGACGGCGGCCAGAATCAGAAACGGACGCCACCGTAAATGCCGCAAGACTTGGAACTCGGCTGCGCCTCGCCCGCCAGACACGCGGCATGACGCTGAAGACGCTGGCCGCGGCTGCGAATTGCTCGGAAAGCCTGCTGTCCAAGATCGAGAACGGCAAGGCTTCGCCGTCCCTGCCCATGCTTCACCGTCTGGTCGAGGTTCTCGACACCAACATCGGCTGGATGTTCGAGCAAGTCGACGACGACGAGGCGATCGTATTCCGGGCGGGCGCAAGGCCTTTGATCGCGCTCGACGCGCTACGGCGTGGCGAGGGAATTTCGCTCGAACGCATCATCCCGTATTCGCCTGGCCACCTCTTACAATGCAACATCCATCACATCGAGGCAGAGGGCTCGAGCGAAGGTCCGATCCAGCATGCCGGCGAGGAAGTCGGCTACGTGCTCGCCGGGCGGATCGAACTGATCGTCGACGGCAAGAGCCATGCTCTCGCCACGGGTGATGCCTTCGTGTTCAGGTCGGAGCTGCCGCATCATTACCGCAACATCGGCGAGGAACGCGCTAGCATTTTCTGGGTCAACACGCCGGCGACTTTCTGAGCAACGCTCTGTGTTCATTTGGATTGACAAATATTCAAGTCTCTTGAATGCTTGCCTCGTGCCTGTAGCACCAACGGGACCAGCCGAGGTCTGGTCCGCAAGCAAGGGGAACCGAAATGCGTCTGTTCAAACTTCTCGCCGGCTGTGCCGCCGCCATTGCCATGGGCTCGGCAGCCATGGGATCGGCGCTTGCCGATACGTTCGCTCTCGTCAACATCAACCAGCAGGCCCTGTTCTTCAACCAGATCAACGAGGGCGCGCAAAAGGCAGCCGACGCCGCTGGCGCCAAGCTGGTCATTTTCAACGCCAACAATGTGCCGAGCGCGCAGAACGACGCGATCGAGAACTACATCACGCAGAAAGTCGACGGCATCATTCTGGTCGCCATCGACGTCAACGGCGTCAAGCCTGCGATCACTGCAGCCAAGGCGGCCGGCATTCCCGTCATAGCCATCGACGCGCAGATCCCCGACGGCGACAATATTTCGTTCATCGGCGTCGACAACACCAAGGCCGGCGAGGACATCGGCAAATTCTACGCCGACTATGTGAAGACCGATATGGCCGGCAAGGCCAAGATCGGTATCGTCGGCGCACTCAATTCATTCATCCAGAACCAGCGCCTCGACGGCTTCAAGAAGGCGGTGACCGAAAGCGGCCAGGCCGTCACCTTCCTCGACACAGTCGACGGCCAGAACGTTCAGGAGACCGCGTTGAGCGCTTCGGAAAACCTGATGACGGCCAATCCGGACATGAACTCGCTCTATGCGACCGGCGAACCAGCCTTGCTCGGCGCCGTTTCGGCTGTGACCAGCCAGGGCCGCACCGGCGACGTCAAGGTGTTCGGCTGGGATCTGACCAAGCAGGCCGTTCAGGGCATCGATGACGGCTGGGTGGTGGCGGTCGTGCAGCAGGATCCGGCCGGCGAAGGCAAGGCTGCGGTCGAAGCGCTGGGCAAGATCAAGAAGGGCGAGAAAATCGACCCGATCATCAATATCCCGGTAACGATCGTGACCAAGAAGAATGTCGACCAATATCGCGCGATGTTCAAGTAAACTGCGTCGGCGACCGAGCCGCGGCGCCGCCCGAGGCTGCGCCGCGGATCCCTTGCAATCGCGTGGAATTCCAGATGAGCAGTGGCCAGACCTATCGGGTGCGGATGAGCGGCATCTCAAAGCGCTACAACGCCATCCAGACGCTCGATGACGTGTCGCTGACGCTGAAGCCGGGCGAGGTGCTGGGGCTGGTCGGCGACAATGGCGCCGGCAAGTCGACATTGAGCAAGGTGCTGTCGGGGGCGGTGGTTCCCGACGCCGGCACCATCGAAATCGACGGCAAGCCGGTGATCTTCAGCTCGCCGGCGGACGCACGTGCGGCGCGCGTCGAGATGGTCTACCAGGACCTGTCGCTCTGCGATACGGTCGATGTCGCCGGCAATCTGTTTCTCGGCCGCGAGCCGCGCCGCCGCATCGCAGGCATTTCCTTTCTCGACAAGAAGCGCATGCATGACGAGACGCGCGAGATGCTCGATCGGCTCGGCATCGTCATTGCCGACACGCGGCTCAAGGTTGAAAACCTCTCAGGCGGGCAGCGCCAGTCGATCGCGATCGGCCGCGCCGCCTCGTTCGAGCCGGCGGTGCTGATCATGGACGAGCCGACGGCAGCGCTTGCCGTGGCCGAAGTCGAGGCGGTGCTCGAACTGATCCGCGCGGTCAGTGCGCGCGGTGTCAGCGTCATTCTGATCACCCACCGGCTGCAGGATCTCTTCCTCGTCTGCGATCGCATTCAGGTCATGTATGAAGGGCGCAATGTCGCCGAGCGGCTGATCGGCGACACTAATATCGAAGACGTGGTCAATCTGATCGTCGGCCGCAAGTTCAGTGCGCGTTCCGCCACCAATGGCTATCGCGGTGGAGCCCCGGCATGAGTGACGCGATCCACACCGCCCAGCCCTCACGAGTACGCAGGGGCACCTGGCGCGATGCGCTGCTCGCCAACGGCAGCGTCGTCTCGATCGCGCTGTTCTTTCTGGTCGTCTGCATCATCTTCTCGGTTGCGACCGACGCGTTTCTGACATCGCCCAATCTGTTGAACATCCTGCGGCAGTCGGCGCCGCTGCTGATCGTCGCCGCGGCAATGACTTTCGTCATCACCACTGGCGGCATCGATCTTTCGGTCGGCTCCGTGCTGGCGCTGGTGGCGACGCTGTCGGCGACGCTTTTGCAGTTTGGCCTGCCGTGGCCAGTCGTTATCCTTGCCATGTTGGCGCTCGGTGCTCTGCTTGGGGCGGTACAGGGCTATTTCATTGCCTATGAGGGCATCCCGTCCTTCATCGTCACGCTTGCCGGGCTTTCGGTGATCCGTGGCGTGGCGCTGCTGATCACCGGCGGCTATTCCATCCCGATCGAGCCAGGAAGCGCTTTCACCGTGCTGGGCCGCGCCTGGTTCCTTGGCGTGCCGGTGCCGGCGCTGATCGCGCTGGCGATCCTGGCCATCGCCTATCTCGCCTTCAACGAGACGCCATTCGGCCGCTATGTCACCGGCATTGGCGCCAACGCTGAGGCGGTGCGGCGCGCCGGCGTCAACACGCGGCAGACGACGCTCTTCGTCTATGTGATTTCCGCCACCGCGGCCGCCCTCGCCGGAATCATCATTGCCGCCCGGCTTGGATCGGGATCTTCGAATGCCGGCCAGGGTTTCGAGCTGGAAGTCATCGCCGCCGTCGTGCTCGGCGGCACCAGCCTGTTCGGCGGCCGCGGAACGATCATCGGCACGGTGCTCGGCGCGCTGACCGTGGCCGTCATCGGCAACGGCCTGATCCTGGCGCATCTGTCGCCTTTCCTGACGCCGATAGTCACTGGAACGATCATCCTGATCGCCATCTGGCTGAACTTCCGCCTGTTTCGCGGCGCCGTGCGGAGCCGTTGAGCCGATGAGCGATCTGTTCGATGACGCGGTGCCCAGGCGGCGGCTGCCAATCGGGGTCGAAACCGGCCATGTGATGACCGTGCTCGGCCCGGTTCCGGTCGAGGAGATGGGCATTACGCTGATGCACGAGCACATCTTGCTCGACGGCGCGCGCAGCTGGAAATGCCCCTGCCATCCCGATGACATGGCGATCGCCGAGCAGCCGGTGAACATCGAGATCATCGGCGAGTTGCGCATGAACCCTTACGTCAACCGCGACAACGTTTCGCTCGACGACGCCGACCTGGCGCTGTCTGAGCTGCAGCGCTATCGCGCGCTGGGCGGCCACACCGTCGTCGATGCCACCAATATCGGCATCGGCCGCGCCCCCGAAAAGCTCGCTCGCATCAGCCGCATGTCCGGCCTGAAGATCGTCATGGGCACCGGCTTCTATCTCGAGCACACCCATCCCGAATGGCTGAAGGCGATGGATGTGGACGCCGTGACCGAGTTCATCGTCAACGATGTCGGCGGCGGCGAGACGCAGCCGCCGATCATGGCCGGGCTGATCGGCGAGGTCGGCGTCAGCAAGGATTTCACCGCCGAGGAACGCAAGTCGCTGCGGGCTTCGGCGCGCGCCTCGCGCATCACCGGCGTGCCGCTGTCGATCCATCTGCCTGGCTGGGAGCGGCTGGCGCACGACGTGCTCGATATCGTCGAGGCCGAGGGCGCCGATCTTCGCCATACCGTGCTCTGCCACATGAACCCGAGCCACGACGATCCCGACTACCAGAAAAGCCTCGCTCGGCGCGGCGCATTCCTCGAATACGACATGATCGGCATGGACTATTATTACGCCGACCAGGACGCGCAATCGCCCTCCGACGAGGAGAATGCACGCGCCATCGCCGCGCTTGTCGAGGCGGGCTTCGGCGACCGCCTGCTGTTGTCGCAGGATGTGTTCCTCAAGATCATGCTGACGCGCTTCGGCGGCTTCGGCTATGGCTATATCCTGAAGCATTTCATACCGCGCCTAAAACGCCACGGCGTCGAGCAGCCGGCCATCGACCGCATGCTGATCGCCAATCCGAAAAGCGTATTCGCGCGGCTCTAAGCGGCCTGGAATTACACTGGAGTTCAAATGTCCAAGAAGAAGATCCTGCTTGCCGGCGAATCCTGGGTGTCGACCGCGACCCATATCAAGGGTTTCGACCAGTTTCCGACCGTTACCTACCACACCGGCGCAGACGAGTTGCTGGGCGCGCTGAAGGCGACCGACTTCGACGTCACGTTCATGCCGGCGCATGAGGCGCAGCGCGGCTTTCCACAGACCATGGAGGCGCTGTCGGCCTATGACGCGGTCGTGCTCTCCGACATCGGCGCCAACACGCTGCTGCTGCATCCCGACACCTGGGTCCACTCCAAGCCGACGCCGAACCGCCTGCGCCTGCTCCGCGATTACGTCAGCGGCGGCGGCGGTCTATTGATGTTCGGCGGTTACTACAGCTTCCAAGGCATCAATGGCGGCGCGCGCTACCGCAAGACGCCGGTCGAGGACGTGCTGCCGGTGAATTGCCTGGCCTACGACGACCGCGTCGAGGTTCCCGAAGGCTTTGCGCCGGTGCCGAAACCAGGGTCGAGCCATCCCATCCTCAAGGGCCTCGGCTCGGACTGGCCGATCCTGCTCGGTTTTAACGAGGTGACGCTGAAGGATGGGGCCGAGGTCCTGGCCAGCGTGTCGTCGGACTATGGCTCGCTGCCGCTGCTTGTCACCGGCCGTTACGGCAAGGGCCGCACCGTGGCCTGGACATCCGATGTCGGGCCACATTGGCTGCCGCCGCAATTCATCGCCTGGCCAGGCTACAAGACCCTGTTCGAACAGATGCTGGGCTGGGCGACCGGTGAGAGCTGAGCCATGCATGTCCACGTCGTCGGCAATGCCTGCGTCGATACCGTGTTTCGCGTCGGCCGCTTCCCTGCCGCGGGCGAGACTTTGAATGCCGTGAGCTATGCCGACGGGCTCGGCGGCAAGGGCGCCAACCAGGCGGTCGCAGCAGCACGGACTGGTGCAGAGGTGACGTTCTGGACGGCGCTCGGCAAGGACCCCGCTGGCGCGTGGATGAGGAGCCGCCTCGACAGCGAGCTGTCAGACCTTGAGGTGAGCGAATTCGAGCTGCCGAGCGACCGCTCGACCATCGTCGTCGATAAAGGCGGAGAGAATTTCATCGTCAGCGGCGTCGCCTGCAGCGAAGCCTTCGATCCGGTGGCGCAAACAGCACTTGTCCGCTGGATCGCTCCCGGCGACATCCTCGTCTGCCAGGGAAATTTGCGGACTGCCGTGACCAATGCCTGCCTCAGAGCAGCTAAGGAAAACGGTGCGCGCACCGTTCTCAACGCCAGCCCGATCGACACGGCCTCGCTGCCCGATCTCGGCCTGGCGGAGGTTTTGGTGGTCAACCAATCCGAAGCGCAAATCTTGACCGGCCGGGATGACATGACAGCAGCCGCTGGCGCGCTGGTGGCCAAAGGCGCAGGCGCCGTCGTCATCACCCTCGGTGCCGCAGGCTGTATCGTGCTTGGCACGGACCGGACGGAACCGCTTCGCTTGCCGGGGCAGCGAGTCGAAGCGCTCGACACCAGCGGCGCGGGCGATGTGTTCTGCGGCTGTCTGGCCGGTGGGCTTGCCCGGGGCATGCCGGTCATCTCGGCGCTGAAGCTGGCGCTCGCCGCCGCCGCAATCGCCGTGACACGGCCGGGCACGCTGGCATCCTGTCCTTCCGCCTCCGAGATGGCGGCGCTCATCGATCAAATGGAGCTCTCATGACCCACCTCGGCCAATCTGGCGGCGACGCGCTCGTGGACCTTTTCGGCCGCACAAAGGTGGTGATCGGCGTCGTTCATCTGGCGCCGCTGCCCGGCGCGCCGCGCTATGACGGCGAGGCTATCGAGGCGATCTACCAGCGCGGGCTCGACGACGCCAAGGCCTATCTCGACGGCGGCTGCGACGGCGTCATCGTCGAGAACCATGGCGACATCCCCTTCGCCAAGCCTGATGATATCGGCCCGGAGACGGCGGCCTATATGGCGGTCGTTTCCGACCGCATCCGCCGCGAACTCGGCAGGCCGATCGGCATCAATGTGCTGGCCAATGCCGCGATCCCGGCCTTGGCGATCGCCAGCGCAGCCGGCGCCGGCTTCGTCCGAGTCAATCAATGGGCGAATGCCTATGTCGCCAATGAGGGTTTTGTCGAAGGCGAGTCGGGCCGCGCGGCGCGCTACCGCGCCAGGCTGCGCGCCAACGGCATCCGCATTTTCGCCGATGCCCACGTCAAGCACGGCGCACACGCCATCGTCGCCGACCGCCCGGTGGAGGAACTGGTCAAGGACCTGGTCTTCTTCGACGCCGACGCCATCATCGCCACTGGCCAGCGCACCGGTCACGCCGCGGATTTGGGCTACATAAGTATGATCAAGCAGGCCGCCGGCCTGCCGACGCTGGTCGGCAGCGGTGTCACCCCGGATAACGCCAAGGATATCCTTGCCATTGTCGACGGGGTCATCATCGCCAGCGCGCTGAAGCACGACGGTGTCTGGTGGAACCAAGTCGACTCTGCTCGAGTAAAGGCTTTCATGGGTGGTCTGAAGCGATAGCTGACTACCCTACCAAGGGGCTTGCGGTCCAGCTTGATCAGAGACGACGGACGAGCGCAGGATACCGCGCGACCCGATCGTCGACGGTCAAAGTAATGCCTTCCACAATCGATTGAGCAATGAGGATCCGATCGAAGGGGTCCTTGTGGATGGGTGGAAGCCCCTCCACCGCAATGGCATGCTCGCCGGTGATTGGCAGCTTATCATAGCCATTGTCGATCAGGCCCCGACGGAAAGACGCGCATCGACCCTTCAAGTCAGGGCGGCCCAGACCGCGTTTAAAGGCAATCTCCCAGAGACTTGCGGCGCTGAACGTCAAGTGGTTATCGGCATTCTCGATCTCAGCGAGGGCTGCGGGCGGGAGCTTTTCGGGCTCGCCCGCCGCCCAGAGCAGAAGATGGGTATCGAGAAGAAGTTTCATGCATCGCCGCCAAACAGCTTCTCGATTTCGTCATCTGCCATCCGATCAAAATCGTCCGGAACTGAAAACTGCCCGGCCATAAACCCCACCCGACGCATTTCGCCGGCCGCAGGTGCGTCTATGGCAACGACCTTGACCATCGGCTTGCCGGATTTGGCAATAATGAAAGATTCGCCTTTGGCCGCCCTGTCGACAAGACGAGACAGATGCGTCTTGGCCTCGTGGATATTGACGGTGCGCATTGCGGGCCTCATGACTTAGTCCATGCAACTTAGTCTACATGGGGCCCCCGATTTTCAAGCGTATTTCAGTCAGTGAAGGATGCTGGAGGTGGCCGACCCTCTCGGATCGGCCGCATGGCACGACTTCAACAAAGACGCGTAATCGATTGTCTGAACTGCATGTTTGTTGGAACTACGCCTCACCTGATGTTGGCCGAACCTGTTGGTCCGCCATGCGACGTCGGAGTTCACAGGAGCGATTTTTGCCGAGCAAATGCTCTACGATGCGCTAGGGGCCGAAAGCGAAACGTCCGCTTTTAGGGCGCTGCACCACGGCGGCGACGAGCCCGACACTGTACCGAAGGCGATCGACGCGACGGGCGCCAAGGGCCTTACCGGACTCTATGTTCCCTTCACGATTCTCGGTTTAGTCGGTCGGCGGGATTGAGCCGCGCTCTCGAGGGCCAAGGCCAACCGCTTCTCGTCTTCGATGGCGCGATCGACTGCCTCAATTTCCTCTTGGAGCACCTTCAGCTCGGCTCCGTAGCTGGATCCGTCGCTGTCCCCGATCTGAAAGCCACTTGCCCGCATTGCGTCGCGAGTATGGTGCACGTTACGGACTCCTTCGCGTCGAGTCGCGACCAAGATTTCCCTAAACTCTCCAAGACGTTCAACGTGATTGCGAGCCATTGCGTTCTCCTATTTCGTCGTCATCGTCGCCGACGGCGATTCAGAACGGCTAAAACCTACGGAGATACTCTCGACAAAGCATGAGTGCGGAAGCTCAAATTTGAATGTCTTGCAATAGCGTGAAGCGCGGTAGGCGGAAATTGGCTTCGACCCGATCGGGTGCAGCTTTGACTTCGTCTCTCGGGCCTTCCTCGGTACCGCTCGCGCTACTTTCGACAACGAGAGGCGGTGGTGACAAATATCCCCTGCTCGGCACTCGCGAAGACCTTGCTCCTACGAAGTTTCGCACCTCTTTGACGGATTCAGCATCAGTCGTGATGTGGCGCTTTACTTGCACTGCCCGCTGGATGACCCAGTTGTCACGCAAAGGCAGGAAACGGCGTAACGAAGCGAACGCGATGGCGATGCGATGCGGCCTTTCGTCTGTGAGTGGCTGCGCGGACGCCGTCAAACGGCAGAAACTTCAAATCCATCATGTTGGCTCATTGCCAAAGCACCGCTTCAAGACAACAATGACCTCGACGCCGGCGCGCCAGACGCGCACAAAAAAAGGCGTCGGAGGAAATGGAGGAGGAAGCCGCTGGCCAAGTCACGGACGCGCTATGCATGCGGCCTTTCGGTGCTCACGACCGACGAATCTGACGCGGATGCGTTCGCCCGGGCGGTGGCAGCGGAAGCAGCGGCCATTGACGCCGGGTTTGCCCTCCTGTTTTTCTCGCAGAGCCTCATAGAGGCCGTCGCCCTGTCGGAAGCGCTGAAGACCCACGCGCCGGCGCTCCACTATGCCGGCTGCTCGACGGCCGGTGAGATAACGCCCAAAGGGCTGGAGGAAGGCCAGATCCTGGCTATGCTGCTTCCCTCCGCATCGTTTTCGGCAGCCAGCACCATGGTCGAAAATCTGTCCTCATCGGGCATGGACGGGATTACCGGCGAAGTCGAGGCGCTGAGGCGTTCGTTACACGAGCGCCTCGGGCACGAGCGAGCCGACACCACTTTCGCGCTCTGCTTGATCGACGGCCTGTCTTATGCCGAAGAAGCGGTGACCTCCGCCATCCATTGGGGGCTCGACGACATCCCACTGATCGGCGGGTCGGCTGGCGATGATTTGAAATTCGAGACAACGCGGCTGATCTCGAACGGCAAAGTGACCTCCGACAGCGCCATCATCGTGCTGATCACCACGGAAATTCCTTTCCACGTGTTCAAGACCGACAATTTCGTTCCCACCGAAGAGAAGCTGGTGGTGACGGCATCCGATCCCGACCACCGCATCGTGCGCGAATTCAACGCCACCATTGCCGCCGAGGAATATGCCGCCTCGGTCGGCGTCGTCGCGCAGATGCTGACGCCACTGAGTTTTGCCTCGCACCCGGTGGTGGTGAAAGTCGGCGGCGAATTTTACTGCCGTTCAATCCAGAAGATGCATGCGGACGGCTCGCTGTCGTTCTTCTGCGCCATCGACGATGGTGTCGTGCTTGCCGTCGCCCAGCCTAAGGACATGGTCGAGGCGACCCGCGCCGCTCTCAGCGACGTCAGCAAAAGGCTTGGCGGCATCGACCTGATCCTCGGTTTCGACTGCGTGCTGCGCCGGCTCGACGCGCGCAACCGCCAAGTCTATCGCGAGATTTCGGAACTCTACAAGGTCAACAACGTCCTCGGCTTCGGCACCTATGGCGAACAGTACCGTTCGATGCATCTGAACCAGACCTTCACCGGCATCGCCTTCGGTGAACGCAATGCGGCCGAAGCGGCGGAGTAGGAAATCCGGGATGCCGCTCAGGAACATCGACGACCTGGAAAAGCTGAAGAAGATCAACGCCGCGCTGATCAGCCGCGTAGAGCGTTCCATGGACCAGCAAGGCAATGCGTTTTCGCTGTTCCAGACCGCCATTTCGCTCGAGAGCCGGGTGCGCAGCCGCACCGAAGAGCTGCATTCGACCTTGCGCCGGCTGGAGCAGTCGAACATCGACTTGAACGCGGCCAAGGAAAACGCCGAGCTGGCGAACCTATCCAAGACCAGGTTCCTGGCGGCCGCCAGCCATGACGTGCTGCAGCCGCTGAACGCCGCGCATCTGTCGGTCTCGGCGCTTGCCGAAGTACAGACCAGCGAGGAAGGCAGAAACCTGGTCCGCCAGGTCGAGCGATCGCTGGAGACGATGGAGGACCTGCTCCGCACTTTGCTCGACATTTCCAAGCTCGATGCCGGCGTCGTGCAGCCCGACATCACCGATGTCAGCCTGGAGACGCTGTTTTCGTCTCTGCGCTCGGATTTTCAGCCGGTTGCGGAGATGAAGGGGCTGACGCTGAAGTTCCGGCCGGTCAATGCGCTCGTTCGTTCGGACCGAACCTTGCTGCGCCGCATCCTGCAGAACATCCTGTCCAATGCACTGCGCTATACCCGTTCGGGCGGCGTGTTGGTCGGCACCAGACATCGCGGCGACACGATCCGCATCGACGTCGCCGATACCGGCTGCGGCATCCCCGACGACCAGCGCGAGGCGGTGTTCGAGGAATTCCATCGCGGCGTGATCCCGACGGATGCCGGGCTTGCCGCCGGCGGGCTGGGGTTGGGGCTGGCCATCGTGCGCCGCATCGCCGCGGCCCTCGGCCATCCCGTCACGTTTTCGTCGAAGGTCGGACATGGCACGATTTTCCATATCGACGTTCCGGTCGGGATCGGCGACACGGCCGATCCAATCGCCAGCACCGTCGACATGGAGCGGCCGCGCGGCTACGGTCTGTTCGGCACAAGGGTGCTGCTGGTCGAGAACGACATCGACGTGCTGCAGGCGATGACCTCCCTGCTCGAGCGCTGGCAATGCCTGGTGCGCCCCGCCACCTCGACCGGTGACGCGCTCGATTTGCTTGGCGATACCGACTGGTTGCCAGATATTGTCATAGCCGACCAGCATCTCGACGGCGGCGACCTCGGCACCACCACAATCGCCGAGGTCCGTGATTATCTCGGTCGCGCCGTGCCGGCGCTCATCGTCACCGCCGACGGCTCGGAAAGTGTCGCCAAGGCCGCCCGCGCCGCCGGCATCGAGCTGATGCGCAAGCCGCTGAAGCCGGCCCAACTGAGGGCGCTGCTGGCACATCTGCTGGCTTGAACTGGTCGTATCTTCCCAGCATACGGGTCACCGTATTCCAGCCATTACTTGTGCCTAGGCGGTAATTCATATGAAGCAGATTCACTTCTTCGCGCTAAAGGACGATCTTCTTCCCGTATTGGAGGCAGTAGAACGTGAAATTTCGATAAAATACATCCTCATGGGTCATTTTCCCAAGATGGAATTCGACTCTTTTAGCAATAGAATGCAAATTCCAACTCTTGGGCAATCAACCACTGAATCGGCTTCCAGCGGTCGATCATTTCTTGTCACTGGCCACGCTGTGCCCATTGAGGTGAGGCCGATAAAAACACCTTCCGGCATCCGGTATTCGCTAGATCAGCTTAGCAATCCGGACACAGTAACTTTTTCCCCTGGTGGGCGATGGGCTGAAGATGTTGTGATAAATGGCCGCGTGGCTACGGTCTCCGACACGCCGCTCGCTCAGGAGCTAATGAAGACTTTTAATAGAGCATTCAAAAAGCAATTTAGTAAAATTAAAGCATTCTACGTTGGACCGGGGGCCGCCATTTTATTAGACGCGGGAAAGCGGCTAACTGCTGCAGAGCAATCGCCGCGTGAATTTGATCTGACTAGAGAGGCGCGGGTTGCTTAGCTGGTGTCGGGAACGTGAGAGCCGTGGCTAGTCTAGTTCGATTGCGGTGACACGAGTGCGGTCGACTACAGTGACAGTGCGCTTTTTAGCGAGCGCTCTCAAAACCCCGCCGGATCGCGAAACAGCTCGGCATTGTCCAGCTTTGAGACCTCGATCACCGCCTGGGTGCGGCTGTAGACGTTGAGCTTGCGCAGGATTTCGGAGACATGCGCCTTGACGGTGGTCTCGCCGACCTGCAGCTCGTAGGCGATCTGCTTGTTGAGCAGGCCCTGGCGCAGCATCTGCAGCACTTTGAGCTGCTGCGGCGTCAGCGTAGCCAGGCGCTGCACCATCTCGGCGCGGTCGGTGCTGTCGGCGTCGCGCGGCCGGCCTTCATAAGTCTCGGGAACATAGATCGCGCCTTCCATCACCGAGCGGATGGCGGCCGCAAGGTCGCTCTTGCGCGCCGATTTCGGGATGAAGCCGGCCGCACCGTAGGACAGCGCCTCGGAAATGATCTTCGGTTCCTCATAGCCGGAGACGATGACCACCGGCAGGCGCGGATACCGGGTCCTGAGCTGCAGCAGCCCGTCAAACCCATGCACGTCGGGCATACTGAGATCGAGCAGCGCCAGGTCGAACGGCTTGGCATCCGTCAGAAGCTCGAGCGCCTCGGCAATCGAGCGTGCCTCGACCGTGTCGACTTCCGGATAAGCCATCTGCACGGCACTATGCAGCGCCTCCCGAAACAGCGGATGGTCGTCAATGATCAGGAACCTGGCGCGATCGGTCATCAGCTTCATTTCGGTTTGGTCTGGCCTAGAATAGTCCTGCAACCATGGCCAGCTTATTGGCAAATAGTACATTGCCATCTTGGCCGGCTAAAGCAGAATGTGCCCATGATTTCCGCGGCGCCACGCGGCAGATGTGGCCGTTCTGAAATGCAATGCCTTGCCCGGTGGCCCAAATCGGCCGAATGTGCCGGCGACAGATCCATTGAAACAGAGACAGGTCGTGACCGACTTCCGGCTTCGCGTGACAGCCAGTGACCGCCGGCTTTCGCACTGTTGCCGGCCGCCACACGACGCTTCCCCGACCCCCGCCTTGTTCGCGGCCGCACCGATGGTATCGGCTGGTCTGGGGTCGCGCTGGTATACGGGCTGGTTTCCTGGACAAAACGCAGCAAGCTGATGGTGCTGCCGTTCAAGCCCCGCTAGGCGCTCGATGCCGTACTGGTAAGGAGCATCACCTTGCCGCCATCGCGCTTTGGGCGCGAATTTGCCCGCGATATCCAAGCTGTAGTCCACGATCTGGGCCGCGCCAAGCCAGAACCAACTGATCGCAGTCGCTGATCTTGAAGCTATACGATCCGGTTGGACCAATTTCAGCATATTCCCGTTGAGCCCAACGCCCCCCAGGCTGACAGCACGTCGGCAATGACTTACGAGTCGTCTACGCGGTCGCCTGCGTTCGTTCCAACGCGTGGGACCGGGCGATTTCGTCCGGCCCCCAAGGATAGTGTCTGATCAGTCGTTAGGCCGGCAACGCGCCGGACCTCTTGGCCGTCCAGGTGGCGATATAGTCCATCAGCCCGGGATTGAGGCAATCATAAGGTTCGAGCCCGATCGACTTCAGCTGTGACCTTATGCCGTCCATGCGGCTCGGATCGACACCGGACT
>NZ_JAMYRB010000032.1:0-49420 GCF_040321165.1 Mesorhizobium sp. M0500 | reverse complement strand
AGCCCGCAACAGTTCGAGGACCAACACGCCCGGCAGATGGTCAAAACTGCGGCTTGACCCTGTCCGGTCCGAGGGGCGCACTCCAGTCGCTGCGTAGAATTTTCGCTTCTAAAGCCGCTGCAACGAAAGCCCGTCTCGCTGCCGGTGTCTGGGCTTCTCCACGCAAACCCTGAAGACATGCATCCATAGCCAGTTTTCGCTTCTTCGTCTGAAGAGGGAAACTCCGCAGCAGGATCGAGGCTGCATCGTTCACATCGCATATGACGCGCTCACGGTCATGCCGGCCAACTTGCACCACCACGGGCCGGGCGAACCTGCTCGAGCAATTACACCCTCAGTTCTGACCATGACACGATTTTCGCGTATCTGACGTTGGGACAATTTATACATTTCTGACTAGGGCCATAACAGAACTGGCAGTTGCCCAATCAAGCAGGCCGCTATGTTCCGGCCTTGTTGCGCAAGAAGCACAGCGGAATTCTGTCGCGTCCGGAAGGTGAAGCGGCGGGTGCCAGCCTTGACGCGGCCGCTGCCGCAATGACGACGCTGCCAATGCGCGCGGTGCCGGGAGAGGAAGAGGGCGGGCGGGCCGCGATGGCGGGTGAAGGTCCGGGAGAGAGTCTCCCGGCGCCCGCCGAGGAGCGACACCCATGACCCAGATGGAAATTCACACGCCCAAGCGCAATGAGCGTGCCGGTTACAAGGTCGACGTCAGCCGCGGCCAGCGTATTGGCCGCGTGTCGTCAGAATGGTTCAACCGGCCGGCGGACGAGCGATACCTGTCGCTCAACGACCTTGGAAATGCGGTGAAGAGCCGGTCGGAGCGCAGCAAGACCCGCATCGTGGAAAGTGAGCTCATCCGCGTCGAGGCCAGCCGCGACGATCCGGAGCGCCTGACGCTAATGCTGCCCGATGCGCCTGCCCCTGTTGCCCCAACGCATTGGAGTTTTGGGCAACTCGCCAGCCTGGTCGGCGCACCGGCCACCTATCTGCGGCAGCTTCCAGCCCCGCTCGCCGCGATCAATCTCCAGCACGGTCTCCTCAACCACCGCGCCGAGCAGGTGAAGACGCTGGAAATCGAGAACGGACGCCTCGAGCTGCGAGCGGTAACAGGCCCTGATTACGGCAGAATATTTGACTCAGAGCTGGTGGACGCCGTGCAAAAGATTGCCGGCAACGGTACCGGCGACACGCGCTGGAAAGTGCCCGGCGTGCTCGACTGGTCAACGGGATTCTACAATCCGCACGTCGACATCTCCAGCGACACCACGACGCTCTACGCGTCTGATCGCGATATCTTCGTGTTCCTCGTTGACGACCTGAATCCGATCGAGGCCGGGCGGCTGCCGAATGGGGAACCGGATCTTTATTTCCGCGGCTTCTATTGCTGGAATTCCGAAGTCGGGGCCCGCACCCTCGGGATCGCCAGCTTTTATCTGCGCGCGGTTTGTCAGAATCGTAATTTATGGGGCGTCGAAGATTTCGAGGAAATCACCATCCGCCACTCAAAATACGCGGCCTCCCGTTTCGCCCTGGAAGCCGAGCCGGCGCTGATCCAATTCGCGGAATCTCCGCCAATGCCATTCGTCAACGGCATCAAGACAGCGCGGCAAAGGATCGTTGCCAGAGACGACGACGACCGCCAGGGCTTCCTGCGCAAGCGGGGCTTCTCCAAGTCCGAGACCACGAAGATCATCGATACTGTGCTCATGGAGGAAGGCAGACCACCGGAATCGATATTTGATTTCGTGCAGGGCATCACGCGGGTCGCGCGCGATAAGCCGCATCAGGATGTCCGACTGGACATGGAGGGCAAAGCCAAGAAGCTTCTCGACTTCGCCGCCTGATCCTGCTCAGGCCGGCAACGAAAACTCTCGTCGCCGGCCTGCCTCCGGGCCGTTTCCATCAATCCCAGCGCGGTCCTTCGAAGCAAGTGGACGGCGCTTTTTCGTGGGAGGGCGCGGTGACGCCAACATGCTGAAGGCGCCTCGGGCGCGGCTCGGCCGCGTCTAGATCCGCGAGCCGAAACCAGCAGCGCTTCATGTCGAGCCTGCAAGTCGGGAGGCGGCGCTGGCGTGAGGGGCCTGGAGGCAGAGGGGGGAGGGGAGTTTCCTGACGGGCTTGGAGGTTCGGGGAGAGGCCCCGGGCCGCCCGTCATGGAGAACCTGACCATGGCAAAGAACGCCATTCAGAAGATCGCGATGAACGCCGCGGAGAATATTCCCTATGACAAGCTAATGCTGTCGCAGAAGAATGTTCGGCGCATCAAGGACGGCGTGTCGATCGAGCAGCTGGCCGAAGACATCGGACGGCGAAAGCTGATCCAGAGCCTGAACATCCGTCCCGTGCTCGACGGCGAGGGCGAGGAGACCGGCACGTTCGAGGTGCCCGCCGGCGGCCGGCGTTATCTCGCGCTCGGCATCCTCATCAAGCAAAAGCGCCTGGCGAAGAACGAGCCAATCCCCTGCATCGTCAACCGCGGGCAGGAGACCTCGGCCGAGGAGGATTCGCTTGCCGAAAACCTGCGGCGCGCCGACCTGCACCCGCTCGACCAGTTCCGGGCCTTCAAGACGCTCAGCGATCAGGGTCTTGATCCCGAGGAGATTGGTGCCCGCTTCTTCGTATCATCTGCGACGGTGAGGCAGCGCCTGCGGTTGGCATCGGTATCGCCGAAGCTGCTCGACCTCTACGAGAATGACGAGATCCGGCTTGAGCAAATCATGGCCTTCTCGATCTCGGACGATCACGGGCGCCAGGAGCAGGTCTGGGAGCGAATCTCCAGCTCCCACACGCAGGAACCCTATTACATCAGGCGTCTGCTGACGGAGACCACCGTTCGCGCCGACGATCGCCGGGCCGTCTATGTCGGTGCCGAAGCCTATGAGGCTGCCGGCGGGGTCATCCTTCGCGACCTGTTCGAGCAGGATTCCGGCGGTTGGTTCCAAGATGCGGCGCTCCTCGAGCAGCTTGTCTTCGATAGGCTGAAGGTGGATGCCGAGGCGATTCGCGCCGAAGGCTGGAAATGGGTCGAGGCGGCGATCAGCTTTCCCTATGGCCACACCTCCGGCATGCGGCGCATCTACGCCGAGGCGCAGGAGCTCAGCGCCGAGGAGATCGAACGCTACGACGCGCTGAAGGCCGAATACGACAAGCTGGATGCGGACTACGCCCAGGCCGAGGATGCCGACGAAGCAATCGAGGCGAAGCTCGACCAACTGGGTGCCGAACTCGATGCGATCAATGATCGTCCTCAAAGCTACGATCCCGCGCAGAAGGCCATTGCCGGTGTGTTCGTTACGCTTTCCGCGAACGGCAAGCTCCAGGTCGACGCCGGTTTCGTGCGGTCCGAGGACGAGCTGCGGACCGAAACCGGCGACGTCGATGAGGGGGAGGAAGGGTGCGCCGACGGCGGAACCCGATCCAATGGCGACGACGATGGCGATGGTGTTGTCGTCAACGGCAAGCCGGTGAACGACACCTCTGGCGACGACGGCGAGGACGATGGCATCAAGCCACTGCCCGATCGGCTCGTCTTCGACCTGACCGCGCAGCGGACGCTGGCACTGCGCAACGCGCTCGCCGGTGACGTCGACATCGCCTTCGTCGCCGCACTCCATGCCTTCGTCCTGCAGGTCTTCTATCGCTTCGCGCCGGACACGTGCCTGGAGATCAGCCTGAAGAGCGGCAGCTTCAGCCAGGTCGACGGTCTTGCCGAGACATCCTGGGCCAAGGAGATCGCCGAGCGGCACGAAGCCTGGGATCGCGATTTGCCCGATGAAGCGGATGGCCTGTGGGACTTCCTTCTCGGCCTCGACGAAGCAAGCCGCAAGGCGCTGTTCGCGCACTGCGTCTCGCTGACTCTCAATGCGGTGGTCGAACCCTGGAACAGGCGACCGAAGGCGCTCGAGCATGCAGAAGTGCTTGGCCGCTCGCTCCAGTTCGACATGGTCGACGCCGGCTGGACGCCTACCGTCGAGTTCCTCGGGCGGCTCACCAAGGCGCGGATTCTACAGGCTGTCCGTGAAGCTCGAGGCGCAGACTCCGCGCAGCTGATCGACCACATGAAGAAGGACATCATGGCCCGTGAAGCCGCCCGTCTTCTCGAAGGATCAAGCTGGCTGCCCGAGCCGCTGCGGCTTGAGGTCGATGAAGTGGCTACCGATGCGGGCGACGCGGTTGCCGGCGACATGTCGGAAGAGGCGGCTCTCGACGGCGATGCCGCCGAGCTGCCGGCCTTCCTCGCCGACGATGCGGATACGTCCTCCGATGAGCCTGTGACCATCGACGGCGACGAGGCGGACCACCTCCAGGCCGCTGAATAATCGGCCTCACGCTCGCACCGGGCCCGGCACTCCCGCCGGGCCCTTTTTCGTTTTCTGACATGGAGAAACCCGCATGTCCGCACATATCGTGTACGAATCCGCTCCTCTGGGTAGCGTTATCCGGTACAGCGACGGCACCGCGAAACCGCCTGCTCGCTTCACCAAGAAACTCGCCGCCTGGGAGAGCCGCAACGGCGTCGGGCGCCTGGTCAGGAAGGAACCGCCGCGCGATCGCGCGACCTATAGCTCGCCGGCCTACTTCACCCTGCATGAGGGCGATTTCGGACAGGGCGGCATCATCGTCGTCTCGGTCAGGCGCACCTGGTCCGTCGAGAGCGACCTGCGTTTCGAGATCATCGAGCGTCCCACGATCGGCATGGTCCGCGTCCTGCAGGAACTCGGCGACAGCCCGGAACTCTTGCATCTCGCCAAGAACCGCGAGGCGGCCGAACGCTGGCTCGCCGGCAATTCATACAGCCGAGCCTATCTCGAGGAAGTCTCCTCCGATGAGGTCGGCGCAGACGTCATAGAGGGCCGCACGGCCGCCTGATCGCTTCACCATTTAACCCCGCCCGATGATAGGCCCGGGATCGCGCGAGCGATCGCGGGCCTGTTCCATTTCATGGAGATCGACATGTTCGACTGGAACAGAAGCTGCTCCTATGACGAGCAGCAGAAGAGACGTTTTCACACGACAGCCCGTTCACGGCTGAAGAAACTCGCCGCCGAGCTTGCACTACCGCAGGGAAGCTTTGACCTGCGCTCAAACAAGGCGGGCATAGCCGTTTCCGGCGAAATTACCCTGCACCATGACCGCGCCTACATCCAGGTCGGCCAGTTCGGTTTGTCCTCAGGTCACGGCATCCTGATCCGCACCTGCAAGGGCCGCAAGGACTATACTGGCGGGGCCAACCACTTCGTTGCGCTCGGCATGCTCGATGACATCCCGGCACTCGCCGCCGCCGTCCGTGCCATCACCGGGGTTGGTCGAGACGCTTCGCGTTCCTCCGAACGACGCGCCGCCTGAACCCTGCAAACCCCATCATCGCCGGTGCACGCGCCGGCCGCAGGCTCGGCCAGTCGACAGCCACGACACCATCAAGCAGTAGCGACGACGCGGTTCATGCCGCGCGTGGTCGACCTGCGTTCAGGAGAACCCCATGACCGCACATCCACCCTTCAGGAAGGTGCTCGACGGCCTCGCCACCCGCGAGCAGATGTTCCAACTGTTCAGCCGACACAAGGACACTCCCGGCATCGATCCGCTTTCCGGCACTCCCTATTCAGGCGAGTGGTTCCAGATCACCGCGTCAGAATACCACTTCATGCTCGATTTGCTGCCGCCGCTCTTCATGCGCACCGGCATGTTCGGAATGTCTGAGTATAAGGCCGGCAACGTCACCAGCGTATTCTTCGCGATCCGGATCCGGGGCCGCGAGCGCTGGTTTCATGGCTTCTGCGATCTCACGGATCGGCAGTCGCCAGACAAGATGCGCGCCGCCATCATCGCCCACGAGACCGGCGCGAGCGACAGCATGACCCGTGCGGAAAAGCTCGAGGCGATCTGGAACATAATCCCTGTCGAGCTCAGGGGGACCGCCCGCAACGCAGACCCCGGGTGGGCCGAACATCGCGGCAAACGCACGATTCTCGTTAACGCCGGAAGGCATGGTGCTGTCTTCAAGCTGCTCGATGATCTGTCGGATCTCGAGATCGAGGAGTTCCTGTCCAAAGTCCGATTGCGTCGGAGCTGATGAAGGAAGACGACGATGGGCATCTATAAGAACCGCGGGTCGGCGGTGAAGCGTCTCCATAACGGTGACCGACTTTCGCTCAATGGATGCACCCGCGTACGGCCATCCTCAAGCTGTTGAGACATGCGAGACCGTATGGCCAACTGCAACGAGGATACAAGCATCCGGCCCTCAGCAAAACTTCAGTGCCTGCCACGCGCGAAGTACCCGGCATTGCGTAAAGCGCCGATGAACAGGCTGGCCGGGCCAGCGATACTCGTCTTGGCCTGCGTTGCGAGCGGCAGCGTGTTCCAGTCCTCCAACGGAGCGATAAAGTGGGAGAAAGTGCCATTGACCATGCAATGGCTGGTCAACAGGCCTTGCTTATCCAGCACCAGAACGCCTGTCTGATTGCTTGGATACCGGATAGCGGCGACGCGCTGAAATTCCATGTCGCCATCGATGCGCAAATTGAAAAGCAGCGCGCCGTGGCTTCTGTGGGCGATTTCTTCGACTTTTTCCGCGAAAGGAACAGAAAGCGCACGAACGCTGTCGACCGCCATCCCGAAAACAAGCCCGTCCAGCTCATCCGCCGCCATGAGAGGATTAGCTCCCAAGAATATAAGGATTGCAATCGCTCCAGCCGGATTGTGCACAGTCATCGCACACCGCCAGCTAGACGCCTGAGCATCGCGTGTATGAGGCAGCTCTCTCTCTCTCTCTCTCTCTCTCTCTCTCAGTAGGTATGTTTTGCGCCGATGATTGAGCCGATCGCCCAAGGCCCATGACACATCGCTTGCTCGTTGCGTCGCTTCTCCGATAAAGCACGGCGAGAGCGACAGATGCCTTCGCGTCGGATACTCGCTGACACGAACAGCGACTTGGCTTGCAAGTCGTCCTCACATCAAGGAACAGACTATGAAGCGCCAGATCCGGCCATTCATCGTGGAAGTCAAACAGAAGCGCGGCAAGCAAAAGCCAAGCCATTCGATCTGGGGCGATCTCGATCTGTCCAAAATTGCCACGGAGATGACGCAGCCGGCTCATGCTGTTCGGCTTCCAAATTCCCAGGTCATTGACTTCAGTATAAGACCCCTTGATGCTGAAAAAGGGGAAACACCACAAGCGGAGTATATCATGGCCGATTTTCAGGACGCTCAAACTGTTCAGACGACAGTAGGGCCAGCCAAAGTGGAAGTGCCTGAATCCAAGAAGAAAGGTCCGCGAGCAAAGAAAGCGAAGGCAGAGCTCGTAAAGCCGGTCCGCAAGAACGGAGCGAAACCTGCGCCGCGGGCGGCGGAAGCTACCGTGGCAGCGAAGACCGCCCGCAAGACATATTCCGAGAATGAACGCTCCCAGAAGCTTGCCCAGATCGAGAAATCGATCGCTGGCGGCGCGACCAGCAAGATTGCGGTCGGCCAGGCCGGCATATCCGAGCAGACCTACTATTATTGGAAGAGGGCTGCCGCACCTTCCTCAGACAGCGGCGATCTCCGCGATCTTGTCGCACTCGAAGAAGAAAACAAGCGCCTCAAGAACCTGCTTGCCGACCGTCTGCGCAAGGAAAATGCCGAGCTCAAAAAGAAGCTGGGCCTGGCCTAAGGCATAGTGAGCATCGCTGGAAATTCGGCACGACACTCAAGGCGGTAGCGGCGGCATATCGCCTTCGCCGACCCGCCACACCCAGGAGCCGATCTCCTGTCGCGCGGCGATCATTTCGTCGAGCGAGGCTTCGTAGGTCTCGTCGGCTCCGGCCGGGACGACAAACAGCGCGATGGGTTCTTGCCTGTTCTGGAGCAATGCGTTGGCGATCGGCTGGTCGGGTTGCAGGTCAAAGCGCAATCCCTTCACGCTCTTCTCGCGAAGGCGGGCGAGCCCGTCGACGAGCCTTTTCTCCGGGACCGTCTCATAAGGAATCCAGTTCTCGGACACCACCATCAACGCGATCTCCTCGACAATGGCGAGGCCGGCCGGGTTCAGTCCGAACGTCGCGATCGTCATGAGATGTGAGCTGGAATCCGCCGCCCACAGGGACAATTCTTTCTCAAAACGCGCCTGCAAGCGGCGATGCAATGCATCGTCGATGATGAAGGGAAAACCGGGCACATGCCTGATGACGAGTTTCTGACCGGAGCGGGCGGGCACGATCTCCTTCACCTCGCCGACCAGGACGAGCAACTTTCGGGGACCGGATTTCGGCGGGAGCGCCGTGCCGAGAACCGCGTTGCGACGATTTTCGATCGCTTGCCTGTTCTCGGCGCGAAACGGCTCGGGCACGAACATGATATCCGCGAGCGGTCCGCCTCTCACGGTCATTTGCCCGGCGGCCTCGAGCAGATGCCAGCGGACATTCCACCAATGTCGCTTGCCGGCCCATCGCGATGTCCAGACCGTCAATTCGGCCTCGTGCCAGAGATAATGAAGGAGGCCTCGCAGCGACATCCTCCTGGGATCGGCGGTTACGCTGGCGGAACTTTGCCCCGCAGGCACCGATGCCGCGCGGCTCCCCGTCTTCGACAGGCTGAAGTCCAACTTGAGGGCCGCCAAGCCATTTTGCGGATCGAGCTGTATCGCGCTGCCCATCAAGGCGCCCAGGCCTGACAGTTCGTAAGGCGCCTCATACGATTCACAGGATGGATCATGCCCGCCGCCGCTCAGCGGCATGCGCTTGATCAGGTGAAGGTCGCCGATGCGGGCGATGTACATCGGACAGCCTGGCTCGCGGCACAGGCATAGCGGACGCTCGGTGCGGGCATAAGCGCTCGCCAGCGCCGCCTGCAGGTCAGGCGCTGCCTCCTCGTAGACCGCACTGCCAATTCTGAACCGTCGCATCACCTCCACAGCTCCAGGTCGCCGCCGCATCCCTGTGCGCGCATTCAAGTCATGGGTTTGCACAGAGCGCAACCCCTTTGGTGCATCGGCGCCAGAGGCAGAGGGGAGCCGGGAGGAGTGTGGCCCGGCTGGCGCGGAGAGAGTGCCGGCGCGGGCATCATTCCCCCCCTTGCGAAGGACATCTCCATGAACATCGTTTCCGCCACAGCTGCCGTTACCCGGACCGCCGCTCCCCTCGACGCGCCGACGCCGGCCTCCATCAACAACGCCCAGGCAATCTATCAAGCGGCAACGCTGCTTATGCCTTTTCTCGAGCAGGGCAAGCCTGTCACCACCGCCGCACTGCGCACCGCCATGACGACAGGTTTTGGCGGCAGCGATGCGCAAGGATTCTGGGTCTGGAAGGAGGCCTATGAGGCGCTCGAAGTCGCCCAGGTGCTGTTCTTGCGCCGGTTCGGCCCTGCGATCCTGTCCCGGTCCACCACGCCCCAGGCAACGCTGGCGATGATGAAGCGCATCGCGGAACTCGTTCCGACACACACACGGCGCTCCGACGAGAGTCAGGCCATGCAGCAGCTCTCCACGCCCTTGCCGCTGGCCTTCGTCACAGCGCACGCCGCGGCGATTGCATCTTGCGACCTCGTTCTCGAACCCTCGGCCGGCACCGGTCTGCTCGCCGTCCATGCCGAGATGGCGCGCGCCTCGATCGCCCTCAACGAGTTTGCCGCGACGCGGGCCGATCTCCTCGGCCTGCTGTTTCCACAGGTTTCCGTCTCGCGGCACGACGCCGCCCATATCGACGATCATCTCGACGCGGCCATGGAGCCGTCCGTCGTGCTGATGAATCCACCCTTCAGCGTCGGCGCCTATGTCGATGGCCACGTCACTGACGCGGCATGGCGGCATCTCTCCTCCGCATTCGCACGCCTGCGTCCGGGTGGACGCCTGGTCGCCATCACCGGCACCGGCCTGTCTTCCGAAAACCCCAAATGGCGGCCCGCCTTCGAACGCCTGCAGCAGCGGGGCACCATTGTCTTCACCGCGGCGATCGACGGCCGTGTCTACGCCCGCCATGGCACCACCACTGAGACCCGCTTGACCATCATCGACAAAGTTCCTGCTACCGACCCAACCAGCTTCTCCGGCTCGCCGGGCAAGGCCATGGATGTCGAGACGTTGCTCTCCTGGATCTCCGCCCTGCCGCCCCGAGCACCGGGCGGCTTTCCGGACTCGATCGGTGCGTTGTTAAGCGGCATCCTGCGCAATGCCGCCATGCACATGGGCGCCCGATCGGGGGCGAGAGCCGCACCCCTCGGTGTCTCAACGGCTGCTCCGAAGGCCATCCGATCGGTCCGTCCGATTGTGCGGGCGAAGCCCGCTCGCCGGGTCATGGCAAGCAGCGCGCCTGCCGTCCCGCTCGGCTATGAGCTGCGCGACTGGATGCCGGAGGAGGGCGGCCGGCTCACCGACACGATCTACGAACCGTACGCGCTCCAGTCGATCGACATTCCCCGCGCCAAGCCGCATCCGACGCCGCTCGTGCAGTCGGCCGCAATGGCCGCCGTCGCGCCACCAAAACCTTCCTATCGGCCGCTTTTACCTGATGCGATCGTCGACGAAGGCCTGCTGTCGGACGCCCAGCTCGAAAGCGTCGTCTATGCGGGTGAAGCCCATCGCGGCCATCTCACCGGCGCCTGGACGGTTGACGAGACCTGCGATGTCGTCTCGGCCGCGCCAGAAGGGGCTGCGGACGCTGTCCGCTTCCGCCGTGGCTGGTTTTTGGGTGACGGAACCGGCTGCGGCAAGGGACGGCAAGTCGCCGGCATCATCCTCGACAACTGGCTGCAGGGCCGCCGCCGTGCGATCTGGATTTCCAAGTCCGACAAATTGCTGGAAGACGCGCAGCGCGATTGGGCAGCACTTGGCCAGGAAAAACTTCTCGTGCAGCCGCTGTCACGTTATCGGCAGGGCACACCGATCCGCCTTGCCGAGGGCATCCTGTTCACGACCTACGCGACGCTCCGCTCGCAGGAACGGGAGGGCAAGAAATCCCGGATCGCCCAGATCCTCGACTGGGTTGGACAAGACACGGGAAGGGCCGAAAGCCCGACGGGGATTAAAGAAAGCCAGACGGGGATTGGAGAAAACCCGTCGGGGGCAAAAAAATCTTTCGATGGCGTCATCGTCTTCGACGAGGCCCACGCCATGGCCAATGCCGCTGGCGGCAAAAGCGAGCGAGGCGACGTCGCGCCCTCGCAACAAGGCAAGGCAGGCCTGCGGCTGCAGCATGCACTGCCTGACGCCCGCATCGTCTATGTCTCCGCCACTGGCGCGACCGCCGTCGAGAACCTCGCCTACGCGCAGCGCCTCGGCATCTGGGGCAGCGAGGATTTTCCCTTCGCCAACCGTGCCGAGTTCGTCGCGGCGATCGAGGACGGCGGTGTCGCGGCGATGGAAGTGCTCGCTCGCGATCTCAAGTCGCTCGGACTCTATACGGCGCGCTCGCTTTCCTATGACGGTGTCGAATACGACCTTCTCGAGCACGCGCTGAGCGACGAGCAGATCCGCATCTACAACGCCTATGCCGACGCTTTCCAGGTCATCCACAACAACCTGACCGCCGCACTCGAGGCGACCAACATCACCAGTGAATCCGGCACGCTGAACCGTAATGCCAAATCGGCGGCGCGCTCGGCCTTCGAGAGCACCAAGCAGCGCTTTTTCTCGCATTTGATCACCTCGATGATGACGCCGACGCTGATCGGCGCGATCGGACAGGATCTTGCCGACGGCCATTCGGCGATCGTGCAGATCGTCTCGACCGGCGAAGCGCTGATGGAACGGCGACTTGCCGAAATCCCGACCGAGGAATGGTCGGACCTGCATGTCGATGTGACGCCGCGGGAATATGTCGGCGGGTACCTGATGCATTCCTTCCCGACGCAGTTGTTCGAGGAATACTCGGACGCCGATGGCAATGTCTATTCGCGGCCCGTTCACGACGAAGATGGCAATCCGGTTCAGTGCCGGGAGGCGGTTCGCCGGCGCGACGAGATGGTCGAGCGGCTTGCGTCGTTGCCGCCGGTCGGTAGCGCGCTCGACCAGATCATCCATCACTTTGGCACCGACACCGTCGCCGAGGTGACCGGCCGCTCGCGGCGCATCGTCAAGAAGACCGGCCGCGACGGTATCGACCGGCTTGCCGTCGAGACCCGCCCGGGCTCGGCCAACCTCGCCGAGACCCAGAGTTTTATGGATGACGACAAGAGCGTTCTGATCTTCTCCGACGCCGGCGGTACCGGCCGCTCCTATCACGCCGATCTCGGGGTCAGGAACCAGAGGCTGCGCAAGCACTATCTGCTCGAGGCCGGCTGGCGCGCCGACAACGCCATCCAGGGGCTCGGACGGACCCACCGCACAAATCAGAAGCAACCGCCGTTGTTCCGGCCCATGGCCGCGAATGTAAAGGCCGGCAAAAGGTTCCTGTCGACGATCGCACGACGGCTCGACACGCTGGGCGCTATCACGCGCGGCCAACGCCAGACCGGTGGGGCAGGTCTGTTTCGTGCCGAAGACAATCTGGAAAGTCCCTACGCCCGCGCGGCCCTGCGCCAATTCTACATGCTGCTGCATCAGGGCAGGATCGAAGGTTGTTCGCTCACGACCTTCGAAACCGTCACGGGGCTGTCGCTGACGACCGACGAGGGTGGGCTGCGCGACGAACTGCCGCCGATCACGACCTGGCTCAATCGCCTGCTGGCGCTGCGCATCGAAACCCAGAACGTGCTGTTCGAGGCGTTCGAGCAACTGGTGGCGGCGAAGGTTGAGGGCGCGATCGCCGCCGGAAACTATGACAAGGGACTGGAGACGATCACGGCCGAAAGCATCGTCGTCACCGATCGCCGCACCGTCTACGCGCACCCGGTCTCCGGCGCGCAGTCGCATGTGCTGACCGTCGCGCGCAAGGACCGTATCCGGCCGCTCGGCCTGGTCGACGCACTGGCCATTGTCCGGGCGGAGCCGCAATCGGTTCTCCTGGTGAACGCCCGCTCCAGCCGCGCGGCAATCCGGCTGCCGACGGCAAGCCTGATGCTCGACGACGGCACGATAGAGCATCGCGTACGCCTGCTGCGGCCGACCGACGAGCTGCGCTTCGGTCTCGACGCCCTTGCCGAAACCCACTGGCAGCCCACGAACCGCAACCTGTTCTGCGACCTGTGGCAGGCAGAAGTCGCCGCCGTCCCGGAGTTCACCACCAGCACCTTTCACATCGTGACGGGTCTGCTGTTGCCGATCTGGCGTCGGCTGCCGGACGACGACTGTCGAGTTTATCGAATCCAGACCGATGCCGGCGAGCGCATCATCGGCCGCCACATCGCGCCGACGCTGGTCGCGACCATGTTCCGCAATCTGGGTCTCGACGATCTACCCAAGCTCGCGCCGGAAGATGCCTGGACTGGGCTCGTGGAAGGCAGGATTGGACTGCAACTCGCCGATGGCCTGATCCTGCGCCGCAGTCGGGTGATGAACGACCACCGTATCGAGCTGATCGGCTTTAGCGACGCTTTTGTTCCGCGGCTGAAGGCGCTAGGCCTGATCGCCGAGATCATCTCCTGGAAGCTCCGGCTGTTCATCCCGACGAGCGAGCAAGGACCGTCCATCCTCGCCGCGCTCCTCGACCGACACACACTGGTCGGCGTCACCGACCGGGCGGCAGCGGCGTGAGGGGAGAGACGATCATGACCGTCTCGGCCTCCAAGCTGGCACACCGCCTTGGCGAACATGCCGAGGCGGTGTGCCGCGAATATCTCTCCAACGGCCATCGCTCCGGCAACTACTGGATGGTCGGCGATGTCCGCAACACGCGCGGCCGCTCCATGCATGTGCGGCTCAAAGCGGTGGGCGGCAAGGCAGCCGGAAAGTGGGTCGACGAGTCGTCGGGGGAACATGGCGACCTGCTTGACGTCATCGAGCAGAGCTGTGGTCTGGTCGACTTCCGCGAGGTCGCGGATGAAGCACGTCGCTTCCTCTCCATGCCGCTGCCACCGCCCCAGCCCCTTGGCTCGCATCGCCAGCCTGCTGCGACACGCGGCTCGCCTGACGCCGCGCGTCGCCTGTTCGCCATGTCCCATCCGATCGCCGGTACGCTGGCCGAACGCTATCTTGCCGGTCGCGGCATTTTGCTTTCGACGCATGAGCGCGCGCTGCGCTTCCATCCTGGCTGCTACTACAGGGATCTCGTCACGGGCGAGAGGCGGACCCTGCCTGCGCTGATCGCCGCTGTCACCAGCCTCGACGGGCGTATCACCGGCCTGCAGCGCACTTACCTGTCCTCTGGGCTGGACCCGAGTGGCAAGGTCGGCAAGGCGCCGGTCGCCGATCCACGCCGCTCGCTTGGTCACCTGCTGGGCAACGGCATCTGGCTAGGCCAACAGTCCGATGCGCCCCTCATGGCCGCCGGCGAGGGCTTCGAGACGATGGCGTCGCTCCGGACGGTGATGCCGGCGCTGCCGTTGGCTGGCGCCACCTCAGCCAATCACCTCGCCGGCCTGATCTTCCCGCCTGGCTGCCGTCGCCTCTACATCGCAGCCGATGCCGACGCCGCCGGCCGGCACGGCATAGAGCGTCTCAGCCAGCGCGCAGGCGAGGCAGGGATTCTCGCCCTGGTGCTGCGGCCGCAGCTCGGCGACTTCAACGACGATCTGCGTCATCTCGGCCAAGCCCACCTCGCGGCATGGCTCCGCGATCAACTCCTCCCGGAGGATGCCCGTCTCTTCCTGCCGCCCGGATGAACGCGTCGGGCCGGCACGCGGGTCGGCGCGGCGTCGGACAGCCTGCAGATATGGCGGGGGTCCACCGGAGAGGCCGCGCCCGCGGCCTGCCCGAGAGGCGACCCCTGCCACCCCCCGGTCACGGCCGCAACGGCTGCGCCGTCCTCCGCTCGCGCTTCGGCCTTCGGTGCGGCCGCGCCCGCGGCGCGGCCGGGATGCGCTGTCAGGCCGCGATAGGCGCGGCCACAACCGACGGAGACACCGCCATGACCTACGACATTCCTCTCGACGACGGCTACGAGCCCTCCCACGCCTCCTCGCCGACCGACCGCGTCATCCTTGAACTGCAGATGTACGGCCATCGCCCGCATCAGGACGAACCTGACCCTCGGCCGCTTCCCGACGACGAGGTGATCCGGGCCGGCCTCGCCGGGATCGTAGAAACCTTCGCCGGCATGCTCGGGGACACCAGGCTCGAACCCGATCTCGTGACGCACATCCGGTTTTCGGCTGACGAGCTGGCCAACCTTAAAGCCATTGCGGAGCGGGACGGCGTGACCGTCAGCGAGGTCGTCCGGCGTCTGGTGCGGGCAGAGGTCGGGCATCTGCCTATCGCATCAGAGGCGTTGCGGCCGGCGATCGTGGACATGACCGATCAGCTGCGGCGCGTTGGCATCAATTTCAATCAGGCCGTGCGCGCCATGAACGACGGCCGTGTTGCCCACGATGAGGATCTTGAACAGGCGCTGGTCGCCGTGGGCAACCTGGTGCGGCAGTTTCGCGAGGAACTGAAGGCGATGACTGGCGGGTCACGCAAGGCGAGGGAGGCCAGGCCATGAGCGGTCGTCTTGCTGGCTACGCGGCCGAAATCGAACGCTATCTGCGGGGCGAGTCCGGCGTGAAGCGTGAGGAGCTCGACGACGACAAGTCCGTGACGGGCGCCCGACGCGCGGCCGGTGAATTCCAGGTGATGAAGAGTCATGAGCGGACCGGTGGCGGCGGAAGCCTCGAGCAAGGACAAGCCGGCTCGCCGGCAGATGGCGGCAGGAGCGCCCCTCGTTCGTCGCCAGGAGGATTGGGGGCGGCGGGGAGTTCCATGTCCAGCAGGGCACCGAAGTCCACTGCTGCTGCGAGTTCGCCCAGGGCCCCTAGCGCGCCGATCATGGTCTATGGCGCCACGCTCGCCGGTTTCCGGCCGGAAGAGGAGGAGGAAGACTGGAAGCGGCGCGGCGGCGGCGGCCGTGGTGCGGGTCGCGCGAGCGCTACAGGGCGAGCGGCGCGGACGGGCTATCAGGCGCGGGCCGTGGCGGCACGGGCAGGCTATGCGGCGGGCGCGCAGCCTGCCGTGTTCAAGGTCATGCCCAATCCTCCGTCGACCAGGGAAGCCGCCGCTCGGCTGCTCAATTACATCGGCAAGCGCGAGGACGAAAAAGGCGAGAAACACGACATCGAGATTTTTGACGAGGGCGGGCAGGTCCTTGCGACAGGCGGCGCACGAAAAGCGTTTCTGGAGACGTTTTGCGAGACGTTCGAACCGCCCCTGGAAAACACCAATTTTATCGACGTTCGTTTCGAGCTCGCCGGCGAGGTCACCGATGCCGCCCTGAGCGAGGCGCTGAACGAGGCCTTCGGTGCAAAACCGTTCGTCTATGCGCAGGATAAACAGACGGTGCAGGTTTACGCACACACCGATGAGCGGGCAGGGCCGCTTGCCAAGGTGCTGGCCGGTGGTCGGGAAAATTCGCGCAGCAAGGCGCTCGACAAGTTCGAGACGCGCTTGTCTGAAGCCATGGGCGCGGCTGGTGTGGTAGCCAAGGCAGAGGTGACTGCCGCCGTCAGCCGTGAACCCAAAGCGAAATACTTTTTGCAAAAGTTCATCCGTACAAACAAAGACGTCCGCACTGCGAACGGCGAGCCAATTCGGGGCGCGAGGAACCCCGCCAAGGCGGCGGCTTCGGTCTACGAACAATGGCGCCCGCAGTTTTCGGGGCGTGAGCGCCGCAATGCCTATCACCTGCTTTTCTCGGCAAGAGCCGGCACCGATGCCAACGCCGTCATGGCAGCGGCGCGCGCCGTGCTCGAGGAGCGCGCGCCAGGATACAAGTTCGTCCTGGCGCATCACAACGACACCAAGCACGTCCATATCCACGCGATGGTGCAGGCACGGTCAGCCGACGGGGAGCGCCTGAAATTCTATAAGCCAGATCTGGTCGCCTGGCGCGAGACCTTTGCGGAAAAAGCACGCGAGAACGGCATCGCGATGGTGGCGACGCGGCGCATGGATCATGCGATGACGCGGCCATTCACGAAGGAGCATGCCGGAGCCTACAACCGTGCCCAGAGCGATCCGCGCTACCAGGTAAGCGCCAGGACGATCGAGCGGGTGGAGGCCAAGCGGCAACGCCGTTTGGATGGACAATCCCTTGTCGTGAACGGCGATGCAATCGCTGCCGCATGGCAAAAGACTGTGACGACGATGCGGACCGCGGGCGTGGTCGGTCAGGCTCTCACGGCAGCGGAGTCGATCGGCAACAATTTTCTGCAGTTCCGTCGCGACCGGACACGAGAGGGGCAACCAGGTCCTGCCGCGGGTCGCGGAGCTGATCAATCGGGGCCGAAGTCTTTCCTGTCCCATCCCGGTATGAGAGAATTGAATGCACTGATAGGAGATTTGAACATGGCGCAAACCCCCTTGGAAATGCGGCGTCAGATGGCCCGCGTCAATCAGGCTCTGGACAACATGCGCGAGACGCTGCCGCCGGCGCATCAAGGGCAGTTCCAACAGTATCGTGAAGAGGTCAACGACAAGATGCATGACCGTCTCGCACGGCTGCAATTCGAGCGGCAGCAACAGCGTCGTGGTGGTGGCGGCGGCGAGCCGATCCCCGAGCGCGAGGCGCGAGGGCGCGACCTTCCAACTCGGGCCGATCCCCACCAGCCTGAGGAGCCGCGCACAGGCACCGGGCAGGAGAAGGTGAGAGCCAAGCAGAAGGACGCCAACAAGCAGAAGGCTCAGCAGGCTGAAGAACAGGACCGTAAGACCCAGCGCTCGAATGATAACGATTACGAGCGCTGAGCAAAGATCGATTGCCGGCCCTTAAGGCGCGGGAGGGTGCAGGGACAATGTCGCTGAGGCTCGTTCGTGCCTCGGTTTGCGGGCATGATATCGAAATTGCTACCGCATCGCAGTTGTCAGATCCTGGTCCCGTTTCCGGCTCAAGGTCACCCGTTGGGAATCCAGCACCTGTGCTTTGTCGGGACAAGATAGTTGCTATTGGGATTTGGCCGCTGCCGCTGCGAGCATCGCCTGGCCCACCTCAACAGCGCCTTGAGCAGTCAGCGTCTCCCCGGCGTTCTGGATGTCGCGCAGCTCCTTGTTCTGGCTGAGCTTGAATTTTCCAACCAGGCTGGTGATCTCGATCTCCAAGGCCACGATCGCTTTTGCCATTGTGTCAATGAAATCCTTCGGCGCGTCGCCCATCTTCCACGGGGCCGGCTGGTTGGCCTCGTGCATGTGAGTGAGCTTCGCGACGTTGCGGCGCACATAGCGCTCGTCGTCCCGAACAGTAATGCGACCATGGGCGTGGGCAACGAGATAGTTCCAGGTCGGCACCTGCTTATGGAATTCGTGTTTGCTGGGATACCAGTTCGGCGAGATGTAAGCGTCGGCCGCTCGGAAGACGACGAGGACTTCATCACCATTGGCAACCTCCGTCCAGACCGGGTTTTTACGGGCGACATGGCAATTGAGGACGCCCTTGTCGCCCTTTGAGCGGTCGAGCTCGAAGGGGATATGATTGGCGTCGAGGGAGCCGTTGCTGTGGGTGATCAGGATACCAAACGGGTGTTGTTCGATAAGATCAAAGAGGGCGTTCTGATCGGGCACGGCGAAATGCGGAGGAACGTACAAAGGTGGATCTCCTATCGTGAAGGGGGCAGTTGTCAGTGGTTAGCGAGGTCTTCCGAGACAGCCAGGGGCGACGTTGCTGCCTGCGAAGAGGGTGCCGGAATCCGCTGTCCACCGCGCTCAAGCACCGCCATCGAGAAGTGGGCGGGCACGTCAGATGCCGCGGCATACGAGTGGGATTGATCCGTAACGAGGCGCGCACTCTCGCCTGCATTTAGGATGATCTCGTGGCTGCCTACCGTGACCGTGACGGCGCCTTGCGTAACCGAGAGCAGTTCGCGCGTATCGGGACTGTGCGCATCGGCGGCAAACACGTCACCCGGCATAAGGACCCAGCTCCAAAGTTCGAACATCGTGCGTCCCGACGTCGATGTGTGAAGCTGTGCCCGGCTGCCTTTGGTGCTCGTCCAAAGCGTCCTGGAAATACTCCGTTCGATCGGGTGGTCGGGTGCTGTGGAAGGTTCGTCGTTCAGCAGATCGGCAACCGATAGCGAGAACGCCGCCGCCAGGCGGCAAAGGATGCCGATACTCGGGTTTGCCTTACCCTGCTCAAGCGCGACAACCGTCCCTTTCGACAGGCCAGTCAGTTTGGCCAGTCGATCAAGGGTCAGGTTTTGGTCGCGTCTCAGATCCTGGATCCGGATCGCAATCGCCTGGCCGAGCGCCTGCTCGGTCTCTAAAGGTGTCGGGGTGTCGGTCATTATATTGACTTGGCCTCTCGCATCGCATACGGTCAATATAATGACCGGCGCAAAATGGCAAGCGCGCCTTAAACAGGAATTGGCCAGTGCGCTTTGAAACGAAGGCAATCCACAGCGGTCGAGCTGTCGATCCATCCACGGGCGCGGTTTCAATACCGCTTCATACCAGCACGACCTTCGAGCGCGATGCCGACGGTTCGTTTCCGTTTGGGTTCGAGTACACGCGTGATGCAAACCCGACGCGTAATGCATTCGAGTCGGCGATGGCCGCGCTCGAGGGCGGACACGAAGGAATAGCCTTTGCGTCGGGTATGGCTGCAATCGCTGCGGTCTTTGAGAGCCATCCCTCGACGGGACGGATCGTCCTTCCTGATGATATGTATTTTGGCATCCGCTCGCTGATGGACGAAACGGATATCGGCTCTCGCTTCGACTTCGCCGCGGTCGATATGCGGGATCTGGATGCGGTGCGCGATGCGGTCACCTCAAAGCGGACTGGCCTCGTGTGGGTCGAGACGCCGTCTAACCCGATGATCCGCGTTGTCGACATTTCGGCCATCTGCAAAATCGCGCACGAGGCCGGCGCCATCGCGGCGGTGGATAATACGTGGGCAACGCCCGTGCTTCAGCACCCGCTTGAACTTGGGGCGGACGCGGTCATGCACTCGGCAACAAAGTACATTGGCGGCCACTCGGATCTGATGGCGGGCGTCGTTGTTGTGCCGCATTCATCGCCTCTCGGACGGCCGCTACGGATGGTCCAGAAACACAAGGGCAGCGTCGCAGCGCCATTCGACTGTTGGCTGGCATTGCGGGGCCTGCAGACATTGCCGATCCGCATGCGCGCTCATTGTGAAGGCGCCCAGAAGGTTGCCGAGGCCTTGGCGTCTCACCCACGCGTCGAGAAAGTGCTCTTTCCAGGCCTGCAAGATGATCCGGGACACGATCTGGCTACGCGGCAGATGAGCGGTTACGGAGCGATGCTTTCCTTTATCGTCGAAGGTGGAACCGATGCCGCGATGGCGGTGGCTGACCGCCTCAACCTTGTTGTCCGTGCGACAAGCCTTGGAGGGACGCACTCTCTGATCGAGCATCGCGCATCCGTCGAGGGTGCGAAGTCCAAAGCGCCAGGCGGATTGCTGCGAATGTCCGTGGGGCTCGAGCACCCTCAGGACATCATTGACGACCTGATGCAGGCTCTCAGTGCGACGTCTGGGGGCGTAGTTCCCAAATGAATCAGGCGTGAGAGACCGGCGAAAGATCCAAGATGCTCAACCATCTGAACCACCTGCTAATTGTCTATACGGCCTACGTCGTTGCAGCGGGGAGCCCGGGTCCCAGCACAATGCGGATCATGGGAACGGCAATGCAGCAAGGGCGCCAAGCAGCCCTTGCTTTGTCAGCCGGCGTCGTCACCGGATCGATTTTTTGGGGCATCATGGCGGCGACAGGCATCTCCGCGCTTTTGGCAAGCTACGCCCAGGCGCTCGTCATTCTAAAGATTCTCGGAGGCTGTTATCTGCTCTATTTAGCTTTCAAGGCAGGAAGGGGTGCTCTGACACCGGACCAGCATGATGCCACGCCTAGTACAGCACGCCGGCCGATCTCAGGGCTCGGTCTCTACAGGCGCGGTTTGCTGATGCACCTCAGCAATCCGAAATCGATTCTCGCCTGGATTGCACTGGTGACGCTAGGCCTTGGGCCGGACGCCTCGCCTACGGATGTCATCGTCATCCTTGCAGGATGTGCGGTGCTCAGCGTTACAATATTTTGCGGGTATGCCGTCGTGTTTTCCACGCAGCCCATGGTCAGGATGTACCGTCGGGCGCGGCGAGGCATTGAAGTTGTTTTAGCCGCCGCCTTTGGTTTTGCAGGGCTGCGGCTCCTGCTTTGGCGAACCTGAAAGAATCTCCTGAACAACTGCCTCGCGACGAGGAGCGGGAGCGAGGGGTCAAGTCCCTGGGGCGGAGGTATCTCTGGCACCGCTTTACGTGGCGGCTGGCGCATCAAAAATGCGGCCTGTCGCGGTTGGGCTGGAGGCTTGTTGTTAGCGATCGCCGTAGATTGCTTGGCTAATCGACTAGATCAGGCAAAGCATCTTCGACGATGCTCAGATTTCGATCGAAAGTCTCGGTGTCGGATGCGTTGGCGCGCAGGGACCGCACCTTGTTCAGGATCGCCGCAACCGCCGCTTCTTTGTCGGGCGCTATGCGTGTTGTCACGGCTTTGGCGGCCAAAGCGGTAAAATCTATAACGGCATAAGCTGGTATGGCTGCAGCGTCTGTTGCTTCCAGGCGGTCTTTCACGATTGCGCGCCGGCCCAGTGACGGAGCTATCCGGCCTGCTTTTGCGGCAAATGTCGCGCCGCGTCGCAGGCGGGTCTGCAAGAGGCCTGAGCGGTACGCGGGTGCTGTCGGCACAATCGTCGAGAGCGCAGGAGATGGAACCGCCACAGAGGAGTCCAGCGCAGGTCTTTTCGAGCGCGAAACGTCGGTAGAGGCGGGCAGGGGCATGAACGCGCGTTTAGCGAGCTGGCCGTCGGCGAAATAGAAATTGCGCGTGCCGAGGATTGGCAGTTCGCCGCGCGGCAATATGATGACCTTGTTCTTGTCGAGCGTACGGATTTCATCCGGCCGCATGAGGGGCCGCCGCACTTCCTTGCGGTGCTCCGAGCGCGTGTAATAAGTGTCGAACAACGTCGCTTTGGTGCGCGTCACGTCCTTTTGCACGTCCGACGTTTCACCGAGCTGCTCGGACACGTAGCGCAGATCGTCAGCGTCCTGCGCACCGAAAAAGATCTGTACGCGAGCCGCGTTGATGAGCGTCTTGCGCCCTTCCTGGCGATAGATCTCGTCTACAGCCTTCAGCGACTGCACGAAAAACCACATGGAAACGCCGTTGCCGCCGAGCACGCTCGCCATTTCGGTCACGTTCTCCAGCTTGCCGAGGTTCTGGAACTCGTCGAGCAGCACAAGCACCGGACGCTCGTCCGCACGCGGCATGGTTTCCGACATGAAGTTCATCATTTGCGTAATCAGAACGTTGAACAACGGTCCAAGCGACGTAATCTGCTCACGCCGCACATCGAGATAGAGGGAAATCCGATCGCGCTTGAGCTTGCGAATATCGAAGGTGCTGCGCGATGTAGCGCGCATCAGGCGCTCGTTGAGAAAGGGGGCCATGCCGGTGCGTACGCCGGCGTAGATCCCGGAAAACTGCCGCTCAGACATCTCGAAATATGGCAGCAGGGTCTGCAGCGTAAAATGCGAGCATTCGCGGCGGCGTTCCTCGCGTAGCGAGCCGATGAACTCCAGGAGCGGCTGCTCGGCGCCGTTCATGACCTCGAGGATTGTGGCAAAGGTCTTCTTCTCGTTCGGGATCGCAGGCGATTCCATGACGAAGGACGCAATGCCGGTAAAAAGGAGGCGGGCATCATTAACCCAATACGGGTCTGCATTTGAGGGCGGTCGGGGAAACAACGCCGCAGCGATGTTGCGAAGGTCGATGTCGCGCTGTGCTGAGTCCAGGGAAATAAAGTCCATCGGATTGTAGCACGCGGTATTGCCGTCCGGATCAGCCGGCGCGAAACGCACCACGCGGCTCATGGTCGAACGGTAACCGGCGGTGGCCGCATAGGTCTCACCCCGTAGGTCGAGAACCACGAGCGAATGCGGCCAGGTGAGGGCGTTCGGGATGATGAGAGACGTGCCTTTACCGGAGCGCGGCGGCCCTATGACGAAGCCGCCGACATCATCGCCATCAATCCACAATTTCTTGCCGCCGATCAGTTTGCGCTGGGTCAAGCGGATCTTGCCTGAGCGCTGATCGCGGCGCGGCGACATAATTTCGGCAAGCCTACCGCCGGCTCGACCGACGAAGACGCCGCCCACTTTCGTCAGGCCGGTTTTCGATACGTCGCTCATCGTCATGAAGCGAGAGTCATTGCGCTTTCTCGGGCGCATGAGAAACAGGCTGACCAGTGGCAAGAGAAACCCTAATACTCCCGCGGCAATGGCGTATTGCACCCGGCCAAGATCCCTCGCCATCGTGTCCGCCCAGGCCTGACGAACGACCGGCAAGGGATTGGCGTTCAGCTGGTCGAACAGCACGTGGGAGCCGGTCCGGTACCAATCAGTCGCGGCATAGGCGACCGTGAAGAGCAGGACGCCTAGGGCCATCGCCATAAGCATCATGAAAATTGCTGTTGCGACTTTCTGCATGGATGGGCCCCCGCTAGATTGTCTCCGCCTTGGTGAACTTGATCTCGCTGATGCCGCGCCGTCCGCCTTCGGTGCGGACCATCTGAACGACCACCGGAATGACCTCGCGCAGATAGTCGAGGATTTCGCTTCGTGAGAGGCCCGAACTGCCCTGCATGACCATCAGCGCCAGCCGCTCATAGGCGGACCGGGCGGAATTGGCATGAACGGTGGTGAGCGAACCCGGATGGCCGGTGTTGATCGCCTGGAGAAACGCGAAGGTCTCAGCGCCGCGCAACTCGCCCAATAGCAGACGGTCGGGTCGCATGCGAAGCGACGCTTCGAGCAGCTGTTGCGCGGAGACTTTGGCAAGGCCCTGGTCGCCCTTCGAGGCTATCAGGGTGACGTTGTTGGGAGCCGGCAGCCTCAGTTCTCGGGTGTCTTCGATGGTGATGATCCGTTCATGGGGCGGAATCTCCTTCAAGAGCGCATTCAAGAACGTCGTCTTGCCAGTCGACGTACCACCTGAAACGACGATCGAGACGCGGTTGCGCACCGCATATTGCAGGAAGTCCATCGGCGACGTGTCGTGCAGCATTTCCACAAGTCGCTTTTCTTCTGTTGAAAGCGCCAAGCCGGCGCCCATCGCCGCGTTCTCGAATGCGCCGAGATTGTTGTAGGCATCAAGGCTCATATCCATGATGACCTGCTTGCGGATCGAGATAGCCCCGCCTTCGGGAGCCGCGGGCGGCAAGATGCATTGGATGCGCTCTCCCGAGGGTAGAGCAGCTGACAGGACCGGCTTTTCCTCGTTGATGACCTGATTGGTCGCCGAAGCGACGCCTGTCGAGATATGCCTAATCCACCCGGGCGTGACCTCTCGCTTGACGACGTGCTCCATTGCCTTCGCGCCGAGGCGTTCGATGAACAATTCACCCGGCCTGTTAATCGCAATCTCGGACACCGCGTCTTCGTTCAAATAGGACCATATCGGCTCCAGATGAGCGCGCAGGACCGGGGCTCTCGCCCATGGGTCGGGGAGGGGATGCACGGCATTCATTTCACCGGACTCCCATAGCCGGGATAGAAATTATCCTTTGGCGTCGTGTAGAGAGGCGTCGGATCGATCGCCGTCTTCGGTCGCCCACCTGCCTTCAGGCGCGCCACTTCTTCCTGGATTGGATCCGCGTACAAGTCCGAGAAATCGAGATCTCGCCGCACCAGCACGACGACCGAGGTGCCCTGGTCGACATAGACTGTCGGGCCAATGTTCTGCGTGTCGCGAAATGCCTCCTGCGCGAGTTGCTGCAAGGCGGTCGATGACTTGTCGAAGGCGATGCCGCGGGCGTCGCGCTGCGAGCCATTGCCACCATAGGTTACGGTCGTGGTCTCACCGGTTACGGGATCGATCGTCGACACCTGGCGCTGTTGGCCATCTTGCCCGCTATCGCCAAGCGAGGACAGATATTCAGAGACGCCGCCAACGACGGAAAGCATGATGGCGTTACCGTACCGTTCAACCCAGTGGGTATCGACACGGCCGCCCATGCCACCGCGGCCGAGCGCGTCTGCACCAGGCGATTTGATATCAACGGAAATGCCGTCCGAGCGGATGACCCTGCTCCAGACGATGAAAACACGCTTCTGACCGCGCGCAAGCCCCGAGCGATATTCCCCGGTCAGTCGCGAGCCCTTCGGAATGAGGATCCGCCTGCCGTCGAGCGAGAAGACATCCTCACGCACGACAGCGCGCACGGCGCCGGGAAGGTCGGTGTTGATCGCGGTTTCTAAATAGCCGCGAAGGATCGTTCCCTCTGGGATCAACGCATCGGTGCGCCGGAAGACCCTGGCTTTGACGATGCCGGAAGAACTTGCCTCAGACTGCGCCAGGAATGCCTTGTTGGGATCACTGTCGGCGCCGGGGACCGGAAGGATCTGACCGTCGGGCGCGATTTCGACCTGTGCCGCCTGGGCGCCGGCATCCGTCGAGCCGGTTTGATCATTCGTCACCATCTGGTTCGACCGCAGGCGTTCCCACACCGCTTTTTCATGATCGGCGGCCTCTGCCTTACGGCGAGCCTCGTCCTCAGCCGCGGCCTTGCGGCGAGCTTCGTCCTCCTCGGCCTTGCGGCGAGCCTCCTCGGCAGCCATTTGCGCCTCAAGCGCGCGCCGCTGCGCATCGAGATCCGAGCCCTCCTGCACCGTCTGATCGACATTATCGGCCTGTTGCGTGCCACCCTGGTCGGCGGCCGGTGGCGGCACCACGATCTGGTCGATCGTGCCGTCGGCAGGTTGCGGCGGCTCGTTCAACGCCGGCGGGCGGAACTCTGGCGGATTGAAATTTTCCTCGCCATCGCTGCGAACATCTCGCGATACAGGCTCCCGGGGCCAGTTGAGCCATATCAGCGCGCCTACCAGCACTACGCCGAGGCTGACCAATGCGATCCTGGTACCCACGCCGGCACCACGGCGCGCCACCGTTGGGCTGCCGTCCAGTTGGTTATAATCGATCTGGGTCATCACCGCCCTCCGCTGGATCCGAACAGGGTGGAACCGCCTGTCAGTTTCGTTGGACCGTAGACTTGCTCGACGGGATCGATGGCGTTGGATCGCGCCCGGTTGTAGAGGCAGAGCGTCTTGCCATCGGCCCGCAAGGTGAATTGCCGTGCGACCTTGTCGATGACGGTGTATTTGCCCTGCGTGCGAACGTTGACCAGCGACTCCCGACGCTTGTCGTCGACAACGAAGATCGCCGGAATGTCGCCCTTGAACTCCAGAAACACCTTGGTGCCGTCGTCGAATACGGTGCGCGGCTTCAAGCTGTCCTCGCCCTTGTAGGCATAGTCGTAGTTGAGATCGGCATAGTTCAGATCCTTCAAATCCGGATCGGCGGCGCTCTCCTTGGCCTGTGTAAGCAGCCGCGCGTTGATGTCCTCGTCCGGGTATTTGAACCGGACCTGGAAGGATGCCCGGTCACGGCTATTGTCAGTCGCCTGCAGCAGCAGGGAATAGACGCGCCGGTTTGTGACCACGTTGACGTTGGTCCACGCATCGCGCTCCAGCGGCTTGACGAACAGAAATCGCGATCCGCGTTTGGGGATGATCGACCAGCCTTTCGTGTCGCCAGCCGACACGGTTTCGATGACTTCGGTCGGACTGAGTTCGACCATCGTGGAAATCCCAAGAGCGGCGCGCACCGACGTCACGTCGTCATTGTTGAAGGTGACATATCGGATGCGGCCGTCGCGTGCGGCCGCGCCGTGAATCGTGCCGAGCAGAAAGGCGGCCGATAGGACGAGGCCCGCGCGCCATCTCATTGCAGGCTCCCCGCGGCCGGCGCCGATTCCTGGTCGCGGCGGTAATCCGTAACCTGAAATCCCAACGGGTTGTCAAAACGCCATTCGTTCTTGAGCGGCGTTGAGGTGTAGCGGAATTTTATCACCGCCACCCAATTGTCGGCTGTGGACGAATTGTCCCGCCGCGTCATCGTGGCAAAGCGCACCGAGGCTGTGTTGCGATTGAGCAGGGAAACCGACTTGATCTCGACCGAGATAGTGACATTGCGGCCAAAAATCTTGTCCAGCGATTGTGGGTTTGCTGGCGTATAAAGCCATGTCAAATCCTTGGACGCGGCGTCGGTCGAGTAGAGCTGCGCCAGGTCGTAATTCTGTTTCAGTTCACGCGAATCGTAGGTTTCGCGGGCCCTGATATAGCGCACCAGATTGGCCGCCGTGACGGCCTCGTTCTGGGATAAATCTCCAGGCTTCAGCGCGCGCATGATCTCGAGGTAGCCCGTCGATTTGTCGACCTCGACAACATACGGTTCGAACTGCCGGAGCGGCAGGATCAGCACGAGCGCCAGCAGCGACAGCACCGCCACCAGTCCGGAAACGCCGCTGACGATCCAGGCCAATGTACGCGATCGACGCATTGACCTGTGCGTGTCGTCTTCCCAGGTCGCGCCCGCCCTGTAATAGCGCTTGTCGACGAGTTCGCTGCTGCTGTTAGCAGCTGTTTCCATTGGAATTGCCACTTTACTATTGCCTCGTTTTCGGGACGCATCTGATCCAGCACCGCGATCGGTGATCATTGTGTGGTCTAGGCCAGAGGCCTGGAGTTATCGCGCGCACCTTGCTGGATAGCGGTCCGGGTTGCGGCATCGGCCCTGGCTGCTCGCGAAGATCGAAAACTGTTTGTCGCGAGCTGCCGGGCGCCCCGAGCGGCGCGGCCTGCGGCCCATCGCGCGCCGGAGTAGCGCACGGCATTCCTGCCGAACGTCCCATATGAGTAGCGAGCGCCCATGGTGCTGAGATACCCGCCGCCATTCAGGATCGAAGCAATCGAGGGTATCTGCATGAGAACGTAGATGCCGATGATCGTCACCAGCACCAGCGGCAGCACCAGCGACATTTTGCTGTCCATGGTCGCTCCGCCGGATGTGGCGGTGTTCAGCGCCGCGTTGACGAGCGAGAAATAGAAACCGAGAAAGCCGTAGATCAGGATTTGCTGGATCATCAGGAAGGTGGTCAGCGAAAGAAAGCCTTCGCTCATGCGCGAGGACCATCGGTAAAGCCAAAGGATGATCCATATCGGCGCCAAGGCCAGCGTGATGAACAACATCACTTTGGCGGCGATGATCGCGGCAATGGCAAGCGCTGCGAAGATGATGGCCGACAGCAGAACGAGCAGCGACAACAGCGCACCAAAAATGTCATAGAAGGATCCGCTGTAGACCTGATTGGCGACGTCCTGAGCCCCTTGGTAGAGATTGTCGATCAGCGCTGGAATTGCCGCCTGGTCGCTAAGCTGATTGCCGGTGGCCCGCGACACGGCGCCGACGATCACCTTACCGACCTCGTCGGGAATGCTTTGCACGAGCTGATAGATCGTCGCGGAAAATGTGCCCCATCCGGTCAGCAGCAGATAGATGATGACGGCGCGGCCGAGGCGATAGGCCGCTTCGATTGGCGAAATCGACTCTCGCCCGCTCAGGATCGAATAGCCCCACCACGCGATATAGAGGGTCAGCATCAGGGTGAAGACGTTGCCCATCGCATTGCCCAACTGCATATAGACGGTGCGAACGAAGTCCTCACCGATGTTGTCAATGCCACCGAGGATGCTTGCGGCGAGACCGTTCATGGATCCTCGTCAACGATGCTGGCGAACGGAGTTGGATTGACCGGCTTCAGCGCGCCGCATTCGTCGGCGTGGGCATATGCCAAAGGCCCGCACGGAGCTTTCAGTTCGCGATTTGCGCATCCAAAAAGCCCTGCGCCGAGCCCAATCACAACGCATATGCGCAGGACTCGCCCCGACAAGCGCTCAGCCCCCGCTCTTGCCGAATTCCGCGAACGGATTGACGGTGCGCGGTGTCATCATCTTCTGCACCTGGCTCTGGCGAAGAAGATCTCCCTTCAGCTTCTCATTCAGAGCCGCGACCGCGCCGTTCTGGACGCCGATCAGTTCGTTGACGGCCCGCGCGTTTTCCAGCTGCATTCGTGTGTTCTGGTCCACCGAACCCTTGACGTCCTGCGACTGCCCAATCTGCCCGCTCGCTGACTGCAGCGACTGTTGGCGCTGGGTAACGCCCTGCGAAGCCTGCGAGGTCAATGCGCTTAGCAGCGAGGCTACATTGACGCTGCCGCCATAGGCGGTGTTGACGGCGCTGGTCTCCTTGCCGGCAATCTGCTGGAGCTGCTTCACCAGCTGCAGCCCGTTGATGACGGCGCCGGCGATTTTCTGTATTTCGGGCGACAGGCCACCAAACGAAAGCGCACCGCCGTTCAGGATCGACCCGAACGACGGCGCCTGGGCAATCGACATGTTGCCGCCGAGGCCCATTTGTCCGATCCCGAGCGAACCGTCGCGACTGCCGCTGAGAGCCTGCAGGATCTCCTCGCTCTTTTTCAGAATGTCCTTGTTGGAGTCCATGATGGAGTTGGTGTTGTCCGCATTCTTGCGGGCGACATCGAGATTGGCGCCATCGATGACTGCAATCTGTGCGTGGGCCGTGCTTGCCCAAAGCGCCAGACTGCCGGCAATCGCGAATTTCTTCATGTCAGCCTCCTATTGCTGTAGAGAATTGATCACGCTGGCAGCGCCGGCAGGATCACTGGTGATGATCATCGAGCGACTGTCGGCCGAGCTTGCCCCCGCGTTCTCAAGTGCGCATGGTAGCCACCGGCCGCGATCGATCCTCAACCGTTCCAGTTCCGCGGGATCACAAGAGAACGGGTTTGGAGAGCCGCTCTTTGGCTGTTGCATCAGTTTGGCCGACTGCGATGCCTGAACATTCTGCAACGATAGAAGTTGGGCCAGCAACGTCGTAAGATCCCCCGCCTGGGCGAGGTACTGGTTGGTGACATCGGCGTTGATCCCACGAGCCGACGAGTTCAGCTCCCAGGCGTCCTTGTATTCGGTCACCTGGCCAACGTTACCCGCCAGCGCGTCGATTGCCGCGTCGTTGGCGCCCATCTGCGATGAGCTTGAACCGAGGCCGCCAGCCGCCTTCCTGACCGCACCCATGGCCGCGTCCTGGGCCGTGCCGCCTGCGCCACCGGCCGTTACGATCGAGAATGGTGGCGGCGCGGCGGCCGGAGCCTTGCCGCTCGACACATAGTCGTTGAAGTAGCTGTTCCAACGGCCGACACCGCCGGCCCATTGGCTCTGCTCCCCTGCGTTCGATCCGTTGTAGAAGGAGGCGAGACAGGTGTAATTCGTCGCCCCGCATTGCTTCACGCCCATTCCGAGATATTTGACGCCGCCTTCGACATTCTGCTCGTTCACGTCACGGTCCAGTCCCATGGACTTGCCGGTGCCCTTGGTCAGCTGCATGACGCCTTTGACGCCGGTGTGGCTCCCGGCGCATGTGTCGAAGCGCGATTCCTGATAGGCGACGGAGAGCGCCAGGCCTTCGGGAACGCCGTACTTTTGCGCATAGTAGCGGATCATCTTCACGTTGCCCGCGTCGCGCTGCAGCGCTTCAGCAGGCGACCGGCGAAACATCTGTGAGCGGTATTTGTTCGAATAGGTGCAGACGACGCTTTTCTTCTTGTCGGTTTCGTCCTTCTTGGCCTCATCCGACTTCGTGCTGTGCTGCTCGTCCTCTTGCCGCTTGTCGAGGTTCTGCCCGTCGATGACCGCGATCTGAGCGACAGCCACGCTCATGCTTTCCGCCGTCGCGAGAGCCAGGGCCAGACAAGCGCTGCTAAGCCGCTTCGTCATGCTCGTTCTCCCATCCGCAGAAGTATGGCAGCCACATCTCCGGCTCGTCGCCGAAGGTCTCCCGGAGCCGCGCGCATTCCTTGCTGTTGGCTTCGTTCGAGGACAGGACCTTGATGAGATCGGGCATCGCCGACAAATCGAGCTTGGCTACGATCGAGTCGCTGTCGTGCTTGACGAGGAAGGTGCGTGTTTCCTTCGCGGTGCGGCGCACGAACTCGAATTCCTTCGCTGTCAGCGAGAAGCGCTCGACGTAGGAGTCCTTGCTCGCCTTCGGGTTGGGGAAGAAAATGTTGGTCTTCGTTTGCTCGATCAGCGACGACGAGATGGAGGAATTGACGACGTCCTCCGCCGTCTGCGTGCCAAAGCCAACCACGCCGTTGCGGCGACGAATGGTCTTCAGAGTTTCGTTGATGAAGGCGGCGAAAACCTCGTCATCCAACAGCTTCCAGCCTTCATCGAGGAAGAGCATGATCGGCGAGCCGTCGATGACGTCCTCAAGACGATGAAAGATATAGAGCAACGCCGCCGAGCGCAGCTTTCGGTCGCCCAGAATCTTTGTCATGTCGAAGCCGACAACCGGCTTCGAGAAATCGATGAGATCGACGGGATTGTTGAAAAGCCAGCCCTTGTCCTTCGGGTCGAGCCACGGCTGTATCCGCGCGGCCAGATCGTTCATGCCGGGCATGAGCGACCCCCGCAGCACTTCCGGCAGCAGGTCGAAGGTCCGCTGTTCGCGCGGGATCTTGTAGATCATGTCGACGGCGGCGTTGATGACGCGCATTTCCGCCACGTCCAGCGCGCCGCCTTCCGGGGTCAAAATGTAGATGAGCAGATCTTCCAGGAAAGAACGGTTTTCTGCGGTGTCCTCGAGCTGCAATGGCGCAAACCCGGTCGGCTGGGAAGGCTCCATCACCTCGTAGCGCCCGCCGAGCGCCCGCACGAAAATTTCAGCGCCGCGCATGTAGTCGAAATATACACATCGCGGACGCGGCATGATGCGCATGGCCTGCGCCATCAGGAAGGACAGCACCACGGTCTTGCCCGAGCCGGTCGGGCCGAACACCGTGAAGTGCCCGACATCGTGAACGTGGAAATTGAAGTAGTAGGCCGTCTGGCTGGTCGTTTCGAGCAAGGCAATAGGGCGTTTCCAGTGCAGCCTCTCGCGTTGGCCCGACGGGAAATTGTGTCCTGAAAAAAGGCCGGCGAAGTTAAGCGACGAGATCAACGCACGTCGCGCGATGTAGCTGAAATTTCCCGGCAGCTGCGCCCAAAAGGCTAGTTCCGTGTTCAGTGTCTCGCGGACCGGCACGATCGACATGCGCGAAAGTTCGGCCGTAATGTCGGATAGCGCACGGTTGAGCCCAGTCATGTCCGATGCCAAGGCCATGACACTCATATGATGTTGTCCGAAGACCACTTCGCCACCGGCCAGCTTGTCGGCGCCGTCGTGGACGGACTCCTCGACCGTCGTGCCCGCCTCGTCCGATCCCTCAACCTGGTTCGCGATGGTGTTGATCCTGCGCATCGCCGTTACACGGTCTTCGATCGCGAAACTCTGCGTCAGGACAAACTCATGCGGCAGGCGCAAGAGACCGTCCAAAGAGCCCGGCGCGGTGAACGGGGGGTATTCCTTGATTGACACCATGGCGCCAAGCTTGCCTGCGTCCGGTCCGCGGAATTCCAGCGCGGACTTGCCGAAAAACAGCTGCCGCGTCGCCAGCACGTCACCAAGGCTCATGCGCGGCAAAGGCATTTCCACGCCGATGCCGCCGGCGAGGATCTTCGCCAAAAATTCCGCCGGCTCGGAAAAGAAGCCGTTGCGGCGCTTCACGACCCCGTAAAGACGTGCACCATAAGCCGTAAAATCCTTGACGACTCCGTCGAGAACGTCATGCAGTTCGGCCATCGCCTCTTCGCGGGTTTCTTCGCCCGCGGTACTGATGCGGAACGCATTGAGCGCCTTGTCCACCCAGCCGACGCGACCGACCATCGGTCGGCGTATGACCGCCAGATACGCCTCGTTGACGAAAAGGTTTTTCGCCCCAAGCTCATCCATGTAGCGGGCGTCGAGCTCGGCCACGAAAGGATTGTCAAAGTCGCCTTCGATCTCCGGCGTTACGTGGCGGCGGATGATCGTTGTGTAGACCGCAAATCGAGAGGTCGAGAGATTGCGGAACGTCGTGTTGCGGTTGAACATGCGGCTGTTCAACTCGGCTTGGTCCATCGTCTGGAAGGGCAGGCCACTGAGCTGGATGACGCCGATCAGAAAGCCGCTCTTCGTCACGATCAGATTGTCATCGACATGGCGAAGGTAAGGGATGTGCATCGCCGCGGGTTTTTCACGCCGGCGCTCGCGGCCAAATTTCAGGTCGGCATCGAGGCTCATGGCGAATAGCTCCGCGCGCCCCAGAAAGTAAGGTTCGCCACCGCTCCGCGTTTGGAGACGCGCCGCTCGAAAATATGAAACATGTAGGGGTCGCGCTGGCACAGATATGCGCTGACCAGATGCACCACGCCGAACACGCCAAGGCCGAGCATGAAGCTGCTCGTGGCAATGAAGCCGATAACCGCCAGGATGCCGTTCAGAGCGAAGACCTCATAGCGCACTCCCCATTTCATCGGGGGGCGTGTCAGTGGCAGGCTGACCGGCTCGACATAGACTTCCTCGTCATCCATGTCTCAGCTGCCTCCCGCGGTCGCACGAACCGCATCCACCAGCTGGGCAGCGCCGAAGATCAGAGCGATGCCAATGATGATGGAGAAAGCCATCATCCACGCGAGCCGGCCCGTCATGGCGAGGAAGCCGAGAAAACAGACGGCGATGATGGCGAATGAACGCGCTATGTTGCCCTGCAGAACTCCGACGAACCACTCCAGCACATTTTCGACTGGCGCCGCCGACTGGGCATACGCAGTGGCTGGCGCGAGAGCTATTCCGACCGCCGAGGCCAAGGCCAGTTTCAGGGCAAATCTGCCCGCTTTCCTGTATTCCACCCTTGGCTCCTTTCAGTTGCCGAAATCCATGACATGACCACCCTGCCAAGCGTCCTCGCTTGCTGGCGGAGCGGCCGCGAGCGTCTCGGATTTGGTCAGGGCGGACTTCTTCACCACACCGCCGAACTTCCAGCGGTTCAGTATTTTCACAATGTATTCCGCCGTCTCCGGATTCACCGGAATGCCCTGGGCCTTGTAGACGCTGTTGGGCCCGGCGTTGTATGCTGCCAGCATCAGCAGCGGGTCCCCGAATTCGTCATAGAGTGACTTCAGATAGCGAAGGCCAGCCCGGACATTTGCCTGTGTATCGCAACGGTCGCTCACCCCCAGATCGGCCGCCGTGCCCGGCATCAGCTGCATGATTCCCAAGGCTCCGGCCTCTGAGGGGCCCTGACTGGCGCCGAGATCGCTTTCGGCCCATGCAATTGTCTCGGCCAGATCGGCGTCGAACCCTTCGTCCTGCGCGATTGAACGCACAAGTTGGGAGACCTCGGCACGATTTCCGGTCTCACACGCCCCCGGCCTTTGCGCCCCGACCGCGGCAAGGGCTTGCACCGGCGTTGCAAAGGCGACTGCGACGCGGTCTGATGCCCTGTCCTGGCCGTGCGCTTGCAACGGCATCGTGGCGCCAAAGAGGGTGAGCAGAAGAGCGAATCGAGTGTTCATACTGTCGCCAAAATTTAACACTTTACTATGGCTACACGCAGCCCTAGTAAAGTGTCAACACGATATCGATCACAAGGACGGATTTCGATGAAACTGACGGCCCTTTGCACGGTCTTGCTGCTCCAAGGTGCCGTCGCTTATGCTGCCGGCGCCGACGCCCCAAGTGCCTTCGCGCAGCCGTCGGAGCACTATCTGCTCCAGTTTGCCAAGCCGGGAGAGAAAGTGTTCGTCTATGAGCGCTACGATGCGAAAGGCGCGCTCTTTCAGCGCGATGCGGCGACCCTTGTCTCGCCGGTCAAGGTGCCCTCGGCGACCGAGCGCGTCATCAACGGCATGGCGTATCGACTGCGCGGCCTTGCAGCCTGTCCAAAACCAAAGATTACCTACAAGGCGCAGCAATGGGACTGCACGAAAGCCGCGCAGGACTATGAAGAGGCAATCTACAACGATCGTGCATCTGTCGTGCTTTGCAAAACACTTGTGCTGCAAAGCAAGAAGGGTGAACCCGACGCCGTGTCGTGTTTCTCTCTCGTGGGTGCGGGCAACGCCAACGACCCGTACAACGTTGCCTACGACGACGACGAAATGGTTTTTTTCGACATGGCAGCGATCGGACGCAACAAGGACGGCAAGTCGCTGCGCCCCGATCTCGAGCATTCCGCCGACCTCGGTGGACAGTTCCAGGAATGAAACAGGCGAGCTTTGCAGTGCTGGCCGCATTCTCGGTATGCGCATCGGCGCAGGCGGAGGATGCCCCCGCGTCTCCCGAACCCGCGCCCTTCGCCGTATCGAAATCGGCTCAACTGCTGACCGGAGATACCTGGCGTGACGGAGACCACCTTTTCCGCCTCTATGGCGTCCAGTCATGTCTTCGAGGCACATCAGCCGACGAGCCAAATGGGAACAAAATCGACTGCGGGAACACCTCGCTGGCGCACCTTGCTGCGCTGTTCGATAGCGCGGCGGTTACATGCCAGCCAATCGGCTACGCCCTCGACAAGGCGGTTTTTGTCGTGTGCGGTGCGCAGCTGAATGGCGAAACAATCGACGTCGGCACAGCGCTCATAGCGACCGGATACGCGTTTGCCGCAACGACAGCAAAGGGCAAAGCCGTCAATGAGAACTACCTCGTCGCGGAAATCAACGCCAAGATGAAACGTGCAGGTTTGTGGGGCACGACGTTTCAGCATCCTGTGCAGCTGCTGCTAAACAAGCGGTCGGAGAGACAACAATGAAGCACGACGATGATGCGCACAAATATTACTATCCCGTGGAAGGACGCACTGACGGCGCCATCGCCGATGCTATCGCAATTATCGCGATCATCTTGGTACCGGCGGGACTCTATGCGGCCTGGAATACCGTGGCCTCATGGATTTCAGCCCTCTTCTCCTAGGACTGCAGTTTCGCGAAAGAACCGAGCAACGCGCGAAAATCGTCGACATCAACCTCGCACCATTCGTTCCCCAACAACCGCCGGAAATAAGTTGCCTTCATTTTCATCTCAACGACATCGGCCACCGGCGCAGCGGCCGCGCGCCGACGCGCGATAGCCTCTTCCGCCATGACCGAATCCAACCGCCGGCCGATCAGGGTCGCGTCCGGCCCTTCGGCCCTCGTCCATCGCTTGCCGAGACGTTCAACCATGGCGACTGTTTGACGATGCGCCACAAGCAGATTCGCGACCCCATCGCCCTCTTCCATCACTCCGTTGTTACAGACCACTTGAATGGGCATCGACCGGCTCCATGCGCATGACAATTCGTAAATGATACCTGGGGAGGCGAGAAAAATAGGGATGGGTTCATCCCTCTGCTTCTCAGGCTCCCGAAGCCCTGGCTTCCCTACTTTTCGCTCATGCGGTCACACTCCGCCCCTGCCACCAGACAAAACGTTTCAGATTGTAGGCGAAATTGCCCACGCCGATTTTGACCTGCCGCGGGCGCGACCGGCCGATGGTGCGGATGAACAGTCCCATGCGGTCCTTCTGTTCGGCGAAAGGATAGCTCGACAAGGGCACGGGTTCCGAAACATGTCGGTTGCCGTGCTCGATATTCTTCGGCATCGACCTGCCTCTTGGCTTCTTGCGATGCACGCGGCTGATGAAGCGCGCCCTGCGGCCGATCGGGGCAGTTCAGTGCCTTGGCCGGCGGTTTGCGAGACATCTCCCACGCAACAACCGTGTTCAGCCTCTCCAGCGGGTCACCCGTCATTCGATCTTCTCCCGTGCCAGCCAAAATCGAGTTGATAAAAACGTTGATTGAGGACGAAGGCACGATAGGATACGAAGCCTAGCGAAACGGAACGAAACTAGAGCCTGTAACTTGTTGTTTAGGAACGGAAAGTTATTTCTCCCTCCGCCAAGAGACGGGAGTGATTTCAAAGAATTATTCAAACGACTAGCGGCAGCGGGTGCGGGTCGACTGTTGGGCGAAGACGGGTTTCCTGCAGGCCCATGGACGCCCGAGCTCCTTGCAGAGGCGATTTCACAGATTGATTCCAACCAGTTTGGGGTCGATCTGCGAACTGTGCAGCTATGGTTCCAAGAGAACGAGAAGGGAATTAGCACTGCCAACATTCGTTGGCTGGCGAGGATTTTTGGATGCGATGATCCGGTCGCAACTAGCGAATGGCAGATGGAGCTTAGTGCGGCGCAATCGCGGCTATCGGCCAAGAGACGAAAACGGAATAGAGCCGGAAGCAGCGTTGCCCAGGAGATTCCTGAAACGGCACTGACGGCGACCTTCGATTACGAGACAGTCTCCCCGGCAGAGCTGACGCGGGATACCGACGCCAAGGGGCCGAGCCGGCGTTTTAGTTTGGCGAGGAAATCGGAGGCGTTTTTTAGTCGCGGATCTCCCCTGAACTTACCGGCGTCGGTGTTTGCCGGTGTCACCGCTCTTGGGTTTTTATCCTATCTTACGGGGATTCACAGCGTGACATATGGCCGGGCGGATGGCGTCGTCAAGCAGGTTGGGTTTCTTTGGACAGCGAATTGGACATTCGTTTTCATGGTATTTTTGCCACTGTTTTTTGCCTTCGTGACCGAGCTGGTGACCTTTTGGAAAGATGAAGGCCGCCCAAAGCTTGTAGCGCAGGGCGACAAGATGGAAAGCGACGAAGCCTGGGCGCGCAGCGTACAAGCTTCTTCGTATTCATATTGGGCGGTTTTTTTGATTTGTGTGGTGTTCGCCGGTCTTTTTCAGTGGATCGGCGTGTCTTTAATCCCGTTGCTCAAAGGTGGTGGCAACTATGCGACGGATTGGGGCTCACTAGCGATTGTGCGCCCTGAGGTTATATCGGTGCCGGAAGCGGTCGTTTTCACGGGGCTCGCTTACCTATACATGTGCCTCTGTTTTTATCTGTTCTTCGTAGGCCTGATTTTGCTTTATACGGTGATCCATGATCTTTGGAGAATTGGAGGAGCAGCGAATGATCGGCTGGAGGTGGATTATCAACACGAGCTCCATGAAGCCAGCCTCAGGGTTATGCGTGCGATTTTTCGGTGTACTGTTTTGGGGCTTCTGATCGCCATAGTCATGAAGCTCCAGAGTGCTTACCTGACATCGCGTGGAGAGAATATTGTGGCTTGGTTGGTCGGCGATATGTCTTCCGCCTTCTATGGGCGCAATGATGTGAGCGTCGGGATCAACTACCGTAGGCCGACCCATTTCAGTAGCCTTCTTATCGCTATTTCGACCTGTGTTGTATTTCTGTACGGCTCCATCCGTTTAGGTGTCGAACGTCGGTTTTGTATGTCTTTGTGGAGGATGTCAGCGATCGTAGCGTTACTCGTGGCTGGCTACTTGCTGATCGATGCATTTGCTGGCTTTTCGATCCTTCTGGCCGTTGGAGTACTGTTCGCAATATACGGCCTGTTTGATCCAGGGTTAGGCCGCTGGCGAGCGAGCGAGTTAGGAAACAATCAGAGTGTTTCATAGTTGGCTGGATCGTTGGGACGAACGCCGGGCCCTTCGCGGAGAGGAAGGGAAGAAACCAACGGATTTCGTCCTTGACGCGGAACGCGCCTTTCCAGGTGCGAAGAAGATAACAAGTATCGAGGAATTCTGTGCCCTTGCGGACCAAGCCGTGGCTGATCCAGCCTTTTTCGATGACCCGAATGTGAGTGATCAGGGGTTTGAAAGGCTAGATGGGTGGCTAAAATTCCCATCGGACATTTCTACTGATATCGAACAGAACAATGTCGTCTCGGCGAAAATCACAGAAAGCGGGTCGTTCGACCAGGCCATGGTGATTTTTCACCATTGGAATGCAAGCGCCCGGAATCGTCAGATTGCCAACTTTTTCTCGCAGCGTGGCATCACGGTTGTCGAGATTGCTATGCCTTATCACTTCGAACGCAGCCGTCCCGGCTCCGTGCACGCCGACTATATGCTTAGCCCTAATCTCGGTCGAACGATCCAATCTGTAAGGCAGGCAGTGTTGGATGGGCGAAAACTCATACGTTGGTTGAAAAGCGAAGGCTATCGAGAGATCTCGGTTCTCGGTATGAGCTTAGGCTCCTGGGTTGCGGGCGTGGTCGCGGCGCACGACTCGGCTGTGTCAAAAGCCTCGTTGTTTCTGACGGCGGGGAGTCTAGCGGATATGGTTTGGACGGGTCGCGCGACACGATTGATACGTGATAGCCTTGAGCCTGAGATTGAGCTGACCGATCTCAGAAGGGCCTGGGGTCCACTTAACTTGGAGAATTACGTGCATAGTTTGGCACGGCCTGATCTCGATCTTCATGTTTTGTTGGCTAAGAGAGACAAAGTGGTGTTGCCAGAGCTATCGGAGAGGTTCATGCACAGGCTGAACGACGCCGGAGCTAGGCCAAATATTTTGGAATTAAACTGTGGTCACTATTCGCTCGCCATGCCGCCTTACATTTTATTGGCCGGTTTGAGCTTGAAGCGGTTTGTGTCGCGTGCTGACAAGTCGGCCCGGCGAGCATGAGTTTGGCTTTGGCCGGTGAGTTCATTAGCAGATTCTCTGGTAGGCATCACGACACGAAAGTGATGAATTTAGGGGGTCGCCCCCACTACCGGAACCGACCCTTGGAAGTGGCCGACAAAGGCACAGGCATGACACCGGCAATTGTCGAAAAGGCCACGACACCCTTCTTCTCTACTCGCGCCGGCAATCGCAGCGGGCTAGGTTGACGGCTTGTTCTCATATGGTTTCGATCCTCAAGGGAAAGCACTTCATCAGCAGCATTCCCGCCGGCGGCACAGTCGTCCATGTCAAAGTCCCCTTATCATCCCCGTCGCTGCAACAGGCTAACACGATGACGGCAGCGGCCCGACAGCGCGGCGGGGGGCGCTAGTCGGCCGCCGGGCCTGACCGGCAGGGGCGTAGGAGCGGCGCCGGCTGGAGCGAACTACAGGCCCTTTAGGAACACTCGTGGGGCGGCGAGGTGTCGGCTCTGCCAGGCGGGATCTTTTCGGAAAAGAGGAAGGTCGCTGGATCCAGTTTCAACGCCTTGGCGATCGCGGCAATCGTGTCCACGCTGATGTTGCCGCTCGCGCGCTCCAGTTTCGTGAATGTCGCCTCCGCCACACCGATGAGTTCGGCCATCTCATAGCGGTGCAAAGTACGTCGTTGTCGCTCAAAATCGATGATGTGCGCCAGCCGCTTGCGGATCGCATTGTCGTCCAACCGATGCGCCCATTCCGGAACTTTCTTACCGCCGGCGAGCAGTCCTGCAAAGGACACTTGCAAGCCGTTTGCCATGATCTGCAGCGTCGTCAATGTGACGTTATTTTTCTGACGCACAGTCTGAATGTACGTTCGGTAGGCGAGTTTTTCGCCCTCGGCGGTCCGAAACAGCTCGGCCATGTGCATATGGGATAGGCCACGTTTGGCTCGCTCCCGCTCAAGCGTCAAAGCAATGTTGGCGCGCAACGGGTTGTTGACCACGCCTCCGTCGTCTCGTTTCATAAATCGATGTAGTCGCACAAACCTGCCTTTTCGACCTATCCTTTTTCGCTCGGACCATCCATAGTAAACTGTCAAAATCCGCAGCGAGGAAAAGGCTATGACCATACTCAAATCTCTTTTGGTGGGTGCCGTCGCCATCGCGGGCACAGCGGCTCTTCCATCCGAATCAAAAGCGTCGGAATGGGGCTGTCAGGTCCTCCTATGTCTTTCCGGCGACTGGCAAGGCACCCCCTCGTGCCACCCGCCAATTTACAAGTTGATTGCGGCGATGGAAGCCCCGGGTTTTAATTGGCCGACCTGTCCGCAAGCCAACTCCAGCGCGGCGAGATTTGAGAAGTATGAGGACTGTCCGTCTGGCTGGCAAGCAGTTGGGAGCTCCGAATCCGATCAGCCGGGCTTAGGCCAAGAACGGAACATCTGCCGCATCGCGGTCGATAGGCTCTCCTTGCCCGTCGTTTTTAAAAACAGCGGCCTCGGCGGGCATCATGGAGACGGATCACGTCAGGTCCAAATCGACATCGACGGTAAGGTGGTTGCGGCAACAATCCAGACCGCGGGGAACGATCGAGGGCATTCCCTTGGTAATGGCCCCACCTACTACACCATCCCTCGACCGATGCGCGGAAAGCCCTGGTTCATCGAATATGATGACGCGAACGGCGTGCGCCAGAAAAGCTGGTTCAACCTCAACATGCCATGAGCCGGGCGATCACGCAGGACGAGGTACTATTGTCGCAATTCAAGGAGGTTTGTAGTGTTCAAGGCGCTTCTCCTGTCCACTGTGATTTTGAACACAGGCGCAGTGTCGACGGCGGCTGGTCAGAGCGACAAGCCGGGATCAAGCGTGAACAATCCTATGTGGCCCGCTTCACTGAAATGGGACTGCAAGACCGCTGCCAAAATTGTATGCGAGCGTGATGGCGGTTGCACAGTGACTGAGGACCGCTCTGGATTTGTGCTGAACTACGGCAGCAACGAAGCCGAGTTCGCAGCTGGCAATGTCAGGATCAAGCGTCACTATCAACAGACCGTGCAGGCAAGCCCTTTGCAGCAGGAAGTTAAAGTCGAACTGGCCGACAATCGCGTTCTCTGGCTGTCGGCCGTGGATGCCAGCCGCACGTATTCGGAAGCATGGGTCGGCGCCCTGAGCGAGTTGAAGGGTGGCGCGGTACTGATGCAATCCGAGGGGGTTTATTGCATGCCGCACAAGTGAGTGCGCCGAGAGGGGAGGTGAGTACGTTCGCAACCATGCCAAGAGGCGTGTTGCGAAGCACCATATTGACCTGCTCCGTGCGGCCGGCAAGTGGTTCGATCGTCGAGGGCCCGCCAAAACACCAGGTCTCCCGCCAAAAGGTCCCCGAGCCTTGCGGCAGACAGACGCTGCATCACTCTTTCACTCCCCCGCCCCAGAGCGACGACAAGCGAAATCGGCCACCCAAGGTGGTCCACATTCGCAAGTCCGCCGACCCCCAAGAACCACCGCGTCCGATCGAAGCCGTGGCCGTGCTGACTGGCTCTGCTTGGCTTCATATAAGCCTGCGCGATGCTTCGCTGTTCCCCAGTTGCGTGTCATCGTTGGCCTGCCTGAAATCGTCCAGCCGATGCTATGGGCGCTCCCAGGACCGCGGCAGTTTGACATCGCAGCCATCGGCGCGGTAGCACCGTCCAAGGCCAAGAGTCGCAGGGCAGACCGCACCCCGTCGGGCTGCGCGACCGAGACCAACTGACGCCAACCGGCACACACATCGCGCATCGGCACCGTTGATGCGACATCGGCTTTGTTGCGAGCGCGATATCTAACTTTGTTGCGATGCAGCTGGGCGCAGGCGCACCGCTGTCAGCAGGTGAGTGAGCGAAAGAACTACGTGGTGGAGGTGAGAAGTCATGCGTCGAGATTCCCGCCCCTTTACGGCAGCCACACTGGTCCCGCTTCAGAATCCGGTCTTTCGTTCGATCTGGACAGCCACGCAGATATCCAGCCTTGGCTGGCTCGTGCAAAGCGTTGCCATAAGCTGGCTCATGGCAACGATTTCGGCCTCCGATCTGATGGTTGCGCTCGTACAGGCGGCATCGACGCTGCCCGCCTTCTTCTTGTCGATTGTTGCTGGAGCGATTGCAGACAGCTTCAGCCGCCGCGGGGTAATGCTTGCTGGCCATTGCCTGATTGCGACGGCATCCGCGGCGCTGGCGCTCTCTGTGGGGCTGGGCTTTGTCAGTCCATGGCTGATCCTGGCACTTAGTTTCCTGGCCGGGTGCGGCTTTGCGTTGAACGATCCAGCCTGGCACGCCTCCGTCGGGGACATCCTGGAAAAGCGCGAGATACCCGCTGCGGTAACGCTGATGTCGGTGGGGTACAACGTTGTTCGGAGCATAGGACCGGCGCTGGGCGGTGTGATTTTGGCGTTGCTGGGACCGCTGTCGGCTTTCGTCTTCGCGGCGCTGAGCGACCTGGTCCCGTTGAGCGCTGTCTTGCGCTCCAAATGGCAAGTTCGCTCTTCGCCTCTTCCGCGCGAGCGGATGACGACGGCCATTCACGATGGCATGCGCTTCACGGCGATTTCCTCGGAGATCAGAGTGGCGATTGTGCGTGCTACCCTGTTCGGGCTGTCGAGCATCTCGATTCTTGCGTTGCTCCCCCTCCTGGTTCGCGACCAACTGGCGGGTGGGCCAATTGTTTACGGCGTCCTGTTGGCCGGCTTCGGCACAGGCGCCTTGATCGCCGGCATTAGCAATAGCTATTTGAGACGCATCACGTCCCAAAATCGATTGATCACGCTCGCGTCCGTTGCCTGCGCAACCTGTTGCCTTTTACTGGCTCTCACATCATCGGTGGCTGTAGCGGCGATCGCGCTTGCAATCGGTGGCGCAGGCTGGGTTGTCACCTGGACCGGAACCGACGTGTGTGTGCAGTTGGCAAGCCCAAGGTGGGTCGTCGGTCGCACTCTGTCGATCTATTACGCTTTGACCTACGGCGGCATGGCAGCGGGCAGCTGGATCTGGGGTACTGTCGCGCAGAATTATTCCCTGACCTGGGCTTTGGAAGGTGCTGCAGCGGCACTGTTGCTGGTTGCAGCAGCGGGTAAGCTCTTGCCGATAGAGCTATGGGAAGAATCGGATCAAGGGGCCTTCGACTTCACGCCACCAGATCTGGCCCTCGATCTGAAGCCCAGGAGCGGCCCAATTGTGGTCAAGGTGGAGTACTCGGTCCCTGAGGAGAACATCGAGGAATTTCTGCGCTGCATGCGCGAAAGGCGGCGCGTTCAGAGCCGTGCCGGTGCGCGGGACTGGACCCTCCAGCGCGACCTTCAGAAGCCCATGCTTTGGACCGAGACGTTCCGCACGCCGACATGGACGGACTATCTTCGCCTAAACCATAGGCTAACGGTGACTGACAGGGAGGTAAGCGAGCGCCTTGCCGCTCTGCAGGTCGATGGTTGTCTCCCTCGTCTGGCACTCTCGATCGAGCGGTCGACGAGACCGGCCCCGGGCAGCCAAATCCAGCCCGTGCCCTTTGTGTCCCGTCCGTAACGCCTCCGCAGTTGGAACCTGGTCGTCAGTCCTGAGCGGTCCATCACCTTCGCTTTGTTTTGCGAGGAAGCGATGGCGGTGGGATGGACAACTGGGATTGAGGGGAAGAGCGCATTCGGTGACGTTGCCGTCGGAACGTCCGAGATTGACGGCCGGCGCCGCAAAGGGCGCTCGGCCGGCCGGAGCGAGGTCTAGGCAGCAAGCATTCCCAGTGGATCGGGCTGTTTGGCTCTCGCATCCAGGAAAAAAGTCGGCGCCGCAAGAACTTGGTTGCCAGTCAAATTTTTGTTCTCTCGACGCTTCACGAATTAGGATTGGATGCTTCGCTGTTGGGCGTGATGGGAGGTAGGCTGGGGATGGCGCTGCCCGAGCGAACCCACAAAACCTTCACACGATGCAGGTAAGGCAGGGGACCACGTCGAACGTGTCGGCAGGCTGGCTGGCGTTGCTCTCGACTGAGCGGAAAGAAACATGCTGAAAATGACGCGCCTCGAGCTTCATAGGCTGGTCTGGTCGAAACCAATGGTCGAGATCGCAAGACTGCATGGCGTCAGGGACCAGCACGTCGCGCAGGCTTGCGATGCCAATGACATCGCTCGGCCGCGTGCCGGCCATTGGCAAAGAGTACGGCACGGCAAGACGGTGGAAGCCGTCTCGCTCGACAACAAGAACAATTCTCCAGAGGCGATGGTCATTATCGCCGGCGGTCGGGAGGCCCGGCCGGCTTAAATGGGGCACGACAATGAGACATCTAAGAGATCAGCGGAATGATCCGCTCAAGGTGGCGCTGAAACTGCCACCCGAAAATGGCATCTTGGCCCAGGAATCGAGCCGCCATCGCGGATTTTGCACGGATGCAGAGCAGGCAGTGTTTCAAGTCCGGACGGCGAAGTGCGGAGCAGGTAAGCTCCGGCAGGTTCAGGAAAGTACGACATAGATGATCACGATCCTTGGGGCGCCTGGAAGGCATTTCGCGCGACGCACCAATTCATCTTACTCGCGAGACATTTCATCGTTGATTGTCTGATTTTGGGCGCCGTAATTCGGAGAGCTTAGAGCGTTCGACTAGTTCGATCAGACGTCAAGACGTTTCGGTGGGACTAGGTTCGTCGGAATTTTCTCTGATTAATATTCAAGAAACTGTCTATCGGTAAGAGTATGCTTTGGAGATACATAGAGATACTTGTATCAATAGTCGAAAGTCGCATAATATCTGTTATGGAACCACCGGGCGGTTTCGCCTGTGTTGCTTTTTCCCGCTCAAACCGCCGTTCACGAAATTGTGGATTTCCTCGATAAGAAGCGATTTTGCGCTTTGCTTTTTTCGCCTGTGATGGAAGTCTCGCGTCGGTCATCACAACGCGGGACAGGATGCCGGTCAACCTTGGTTCTCCATCTCTACCTTTCAGCGTCCCTATTCCCCCTCCCTAGCTGCTGGCCTAGGAGAAAGTTCAAGTGAGCGAGGTCACAAGCTTGTTCACGAGTTCATCCGGCCCACGGTCGAACGCCCCCTCTGATCCTGGCCAACTATCCCTTCGGGCCATAAGCTGGCTCGCTCTCAGCCGACTGCATCGTCCATCATTGCCGCGCCGATGCGCCGGATCGATTCCAGAACAATCGGATGCTTATGCGGCGACCGTCACCCGACCGATTGGGTGGGAACAGCAGGCAAGAACATAGCCGTCGGCGATGTCCTCGTCGGTGATGCCGCCATTGTGCACCATATGCACCTGCCCTTCGGTCTTTCGGACCTTGCAGGTTCCGCAGATTCCCATCGAACACCCTGAAGGAATCATCAGACCCGCGGTGCGTGCTGCTGCAAGAAGGGTATCGGTCTCGGCGCATTTCGTTGTAACGCCAGACGAGACGAAGACGATCTCAGCCTGATTTTCTTCGCTCGGCACCACGTCGTTTGGCACGTCCTCGGCGTGGTCCGGCTCTGCCGCGAAGCTTTCCTGATGGTAGCGGGTCATGTCGTAGCCGAGCCCGGCAAGTGCCTCGCGGACGGCCCGCATAAAGGGCTCGGGGCCGCAGCAGAACACCTCGCGATCTAGATAATCCTGCGCCATCAGGCCCAGCATGATCTGGTTGAACATTCCTCGATAGCCAGTCCAGGACCGGAAGGGATCAGCCTCTTCGACGACCCACTTCAGATCGATGCCGATGATGCGCGAAGCCATGAGTTCCATTCTGTCACGCAGGATGATGTCTGACGGACGGCGCGCGCAGTTTATAAAAACAATGTCTGGCTCTCGACCGGAATCATAAAGCCAAGTCGTCATTGCCACCATGGGCGTGATGCCGGAACCGGCTGAGATGAAGAGGTATTTATCCGCCGGATGATGGACGATCGAAAACTTCCCCGCAGGCCCGATGGCCTTGATCCGCATGCCTTTGTGCAAATTGTCCAGCATCCACTTCGTGCCGATAGATCCATCCTGTGCCTTGACGGTGACCGTAAGCGCCGTGGGCCTCGAAGGCGAAGACGAGATCGTGTAGGTGCGATAGAGCGGCCCGCCAGGAACGGGCAGTTTCAGCGTGACGAACTGCCCCGGTTCATGATTGAACAGCGCCCGGGACGGACTCTGAAAGCTGAAGGTCACAACATTCGGTGCTTCTGGAGTGCGAGTGACGCATTCAAGCGTCTCGGCATCCGTCCAAACGGTGAGCTTGTTGAATGCACTCATCGGCTACTCCGCTGCCACCTTAAGCGACGCAAGGGCGCGCTCGATCCAGGTTGCGTACCAATCGACAAATTGTGTCACGCCGCTTTCCTGAACCGGCGAGTAGGGTCCGGGAACATAGGCGGGGGATAGGATCCCCTGCTGATTGGTTTCTACAATCTCGCGGTCCTCGTCATTGGTGGTGATCCAGACTTCAGTCAGGCGCTTGAGATCGTAGTCGACGCCTTCAACGGCGTCTTTGTTCACCAGCCAGATGGTTGTGACTTCGGTTTCCGTGGCGCTGATCGGCACGACCCGGAAAGTAAGCGAATGGTCTGGCAGAAAATGGTTCCAGGCCGATGGATAGTGAAACATCAACAGCGAGCCCGCTTCGGGCAGAGCCACCTGGCCAAGATTCTTGCGCACGGCAGCCTTACCGTCCAGCGTGTAACTTACGGCCTTTTGCTGCAATGGCATCCGTGCCACACGATATTGGCCGCCGCCTGCCAGCCGAAACTGCGCAGGTGCGCCCGCGGCTTCGCAACGATCGAAATGCGCCTGGAGCGTCGCCGAGACTGAACCGTCAGCAGAGACGCCCGCCACTTCCGGGTCTAGCGAGAATGAGCGGCAAAGTGCCGGGTGGTTGCTGCTGCAATGGTAGCATTCGCGGTTATTTTCCCACACAAGCTTCCAGTTGGCCTTTTCGATAATGGTCGACGTAAACGCTACCTTCGCATTGTTGAGGTCGTGGACCTTCAAGTAGGGAAGGGCCACTTTGGCAAACGGTTCGAAGTCTGGCGGGGTCGGCGCTATGCAGATGTAGATCAGGCCCTCCAGATTGCGCAGCTGCACCGGCTTCAGGCCATGCTTGGACATGTCGAAGTCGGACCCCATGTCATTTGCCCAGATCAGCTTGCCGTCGAGTTCATAGGTCCACTGGTGGTAGGGACAGACGAGCTTAGCCACTTGGCCATCGCGCGCCTTGCAGATCATCGAGCCGCGATGACGGCAGGAGTTATGAAAAGCGCGGATTTCGCCATCGCGGCCTCGAACAATGATCACCTCATAAGCGCCGACGCGCATCGTCACGTAGCTGCCCGTTTTCGCTAGCTGGCACGCCGGAGCCGCATAGAGCCATTCTTGGTAGAAGATGTGCTCGAGATCGAGCTGGTAAATCGTCGGCGATGTGTAGAACGGCTGCTCAAGGGCATAGCCCGGCACACGGCGCGCCAACAAACCTTGGATGGAGGGCGAGGTAGCGTTCATGCCGAAATTCCGTCGAGTCTATTTTGGGTTGAGCTATTCTCGCCTCAAAGCCCCTTGCGCAAGGGCAATTATTTTCAACCCGATTTAGCTTTGCTAACCTCTCACTTGTAGGGGGCGTATGCATGAGAGCCTGAAACGATCTGAGGATTCCCCTTGATGCCAAGACCCTATGACCTGTCCTCCATCAACGCCCTCATCTGCTTTGAGGCGGCCGCGCGCCACGCCAGTTTCAAAAGAGCCGCCCACGAATTGAACGTAACGCCCGCAGCAATCAGCCACCAGATCAAGGCGCTAGAAAGTGACCTGCGATGCAACCTCTTCCTGCGCCGGAGCCGTGGTGTCGAATTGACCGAAAAGGGGGCGTTTTTGTTCGTTGCGGTGCAGCGCGGGCTCGAGACGATCTCGGAGGCCGTCGTGCACATGCGCGATCGCTCGGACACTGTTGACGTGACCATCCGGACAACCACGGCGGTCAGCTCACTATGGCTTACGCCGAAGATTTCAGCTTTCTGGAAGAATCATCCAACCGTCACGGTCTCGCAGATCGTTAGCGACGTGCCCGCAACAGCAATCAATTGCGACCTAAGCATTCAATACGGGGATGCGCAGGAACACCTCGAGGAGTGTTACAAACTCTTCCAAGATCGGATCGTCGCCCTCGGCACCGCAAGGTTCGCCGCCGAGTACGGTATCGGCACAGTTGAAGATCTACTCATGGCGCCCCTGATTCATATGAATAACGAGGAAACCAGCTGGACCAACTGGCCGGAGTGGTTTCAGGCACTTGGATACCCAACCCCAAAGGGTCGCAGGTTTTCCGTAAACAACTACATGATCGCCCTTCAGGCTGCCCAGGACGATGTCGGTGCGGTGCTGGGTTGGGACGGGTTGGTCAAAAATCTGATGCAAGACGGGCCCCTGATCGTATTGGTGTCTCAAAGTATTCCGTCGCCCTCGGCTTTCTATCTGAAGGTCCACACCCGGGCAGGTGCAAAAGCTCGACTTTTCGCAAACTGGCTAGCCAAGAGCTTTTGAGTGGCTAAGCTGGGGGCATCGGCCGGCCCATTGATCTCAACGGGAAAAATCTCGTCTGAATTAATTCATGCCAGAGAATGCTCACCCGCCGAGGCTACGAGCCCCCCGCGTTTTTCTTGCTGGATTGTGCCCTGCCGCCGGGCACGGCCGATGAGTGGGCCGAGTACCATGTTTCGGCGGCGACCGGCGAGAGCCTGCAAAGTAAGACGTGATTAGAGGCAGAGGCAGCAAGGTTGCTGTAAATCGTCGTAATATAATTATGCAAGCATAGAAACAGAAAGGCGAGAATGCAGCCCACATTCTTTATACCCCCTGCGGACTGATGCTGATGCGCTGAGTGCGATTTCTGCGATCAAACCGCGACCTTCTTGCCTGTCGCCCTCCTGGTGCCGGCTTTTCCGACGCTTTCGACTTACGGCCTAAACCCATCGTCATGGCCAAAGCCGAGCGCGTTGCGGCGTAATTCGGTGCCATTTGCCAGCAGCCCGCCCGATTGACGAACACTGATGTCCCATGTGCGGCGGGCGTTACGCCCCGATGACCAGCACAGGGAGCTATGACGGATTTTGGGTGACGGGGTTGATCAAGCGGCGCTTTGCGGCTTCATTTCGATGACCTCGATCCCGTCCTGGAACC
>NZ_JAMYRB010000031.1:0-52264 GCF_040321165.1 Mesorhizobium sp. M0500 | reverse complement strand
CGCTCGCTCGCTACGGCGCTGTTGAGGGCGCGCTCGCGAGCGGCTTCGCTACCGCCGAGCTACACCACGTCTGGGGACACGACCCAGAAGTTTTGGTAAAGAGCGAACAATCGTATTCTTCGGCACTTTCCATTTCTTGGCATCGCTATCGCAATTCCGAGCAAGACCTGCGGCAGTGGGGATCTGCGTCGACGCGACCGCAGTGGTTCTCGACGGATGAGAAGGGCGCATGCCGCGCCTGGCTTATCGATGCCTCGCGGATCGGCGCGGGAAGAGATCAGGTGGGCGTCTCCCTGCGGGCCGGGCTGCGGGCTTCGCTGAAGCCGGCCTGCGGTCGTCTTCACCCCTTCGGGCACGCATCCCTGACGCACCCGCTGCCGCAGCCCCGGCGCTTGGCCTGGCTTGAGTAGGGATAAAGCGCCTTACCTCGTTACCGAGGCGGTTTCTTCATCTCCGCTGCGAACCCCGGCGTGCGCGTTTTACCGCATCCGCCTCTCCATGCGTGACTTCGACTACGGGCCGAGGGTGCCTGGTAGCATTCCAGGGGCTCGTTCAATCCATTCCCAGGCGCGGGCGCCGTGCGCATACCGCAGGCGTTTTGTGTCGGCGAACTTGGCGAGTTTTCTTCTATGCAATCTGCATCACTGACCGGGTTGAGCTCGTCAATGAGGTAGGCAAGGATTCGAGCTTCCCTCGGCTGGGGTGTCGATCCCGCCGCAAAGGAACTGCAACTTGCCGTTCGAATGCAGAGCATACCGAACGAAGCGGAGAGAACCGGCCACCGCTTGACCATTGAGAGCGCCTTGAGATGCTTCGGCCAATGGCCGATGGCATCACGCCCGCGTTTCCCTCTTGAAGCGTCATCGCGCCGACAACACTTTGTGCGACGATCGGCGGGCGCCGATGTGGCCCCTGCCTCACGTGAACTGGCTGTTCAGCAGGTCGGGAGGAACAAATGAAGGCCGAGGCTTTCAGCAGCCCCATTTTCGTGAAGCGCTCCACCTACATCGTGCAAGAGATTGCAAGTCTTGCCGAAGCCATCGATCATCTCGATGAATGGCCGCCAGATCGCAGAGATCGTGCCCACGAAACTGCCCTTAGGACGTGCCATGATGCCTACGATGGGCACAAGCCTGTAGGTGCGGCGCGTAACGCGCTTTACGACTTTGCAAAGCAGGTTGGCATATTAGAGGATGCGACCTCTGCGATGCAGTGGATTGCTGCCTGCAAAGCGGGCACCGCAAAAGTCTAAATCCTATTCGCCGATGCGACTGGGGCGAGGCGCGAGTAACATTCGGTTTAGCATTCGGCCTGCCGCCGCAGACTGGCTGTCAAGGAGGGAAGGGGGAGGGGAGATGGCCGGCTCGAGCAGATTCGAAAGGCCAGTCATTGTGCAGGTCGGCCGCCATGGCTCAGAGCGTATCGTGCTCGACGTCAATGACGCCGCCGCTATCTTGCTGCGGGATATTGGTCGTCAGACCGAGAAGAGTAGGATAGCAATGGACGTGTGTCTGCAGGTGCTGCGTGGGAAGGCTCGGTCGCCAGCTGCTCGAGGCGCTTTCGTCGTGGCCGCACTCGAAGCAAAGATTCTGCGCGGCGATTAAACCGAGCTCTGGCACGGGTCATCTCTTCGGCCTCTTGCTGCCTGGTACAGCCGTCGGATATGACCCATCAGAGCGCGGCAAGGGAGTTTGAAGCGCGTCGTCGCCGTGCTCGCGAGCGACCCGCAAGCCCAAGCGATAGGCCAACTGGCCAACTGCGCTGCGCCCTCGGCTCGCGTTGCCGCCTATCCTGTTTGCGGATTGAGACGCATACTTCCTGGAGCGCCGGACAGCAGACTTTCTATTCGTTGGAGGCTGAGCGGGAGCCGGCGCAGCGCTGCGGCCCGATCCGGCGTGGAGAGCGCGGGCGGGGCTTGGCTTCTCAACGAAAGCACCGGCCCAAACTAAACTCATCACATACCGTCGCTATGTTATGGCAGCTGCACCATATCCCGCTTTCGCCGGCAAGGGGCTCGGAACGAAACTCCGGAGTAGCCGGGAACGGTCGAATCCGGCGCAAAGGTGTGGACGGAATCAGGCCGGCGTCACCACGGCTTCCTCAATGACGTGATGAACTTATCCTACGGCATAGTCAGGAGCTCCTCGTCAGCGCGATGATCACCGCTCGGCACCATTCCCAGAACGTTCAAAGCAAATGTAGCCCTGCAAGTCGCTCTTGAGCGATATGCCGGTCAGGGCGATTTGATAGCTGCTTCAGGCCATCGCTTCGCGATGCGGTTTTGTTTTGTGTTGCCAGCCCCCGCTCGCGGGGTGGGCGACGCTCCTTTCTAAGCCCGCTGCGGCGTGCCGCAATGCCTGCTTGGCTCACATTCTCCACTCCGTTGCGGCCCTCCGGGTGCGGCCCGCCTCGTTCAGCGGGCCAAGCCAGTCGCTTTCTGCCGCCCACCCCACTCACGGGTAAGGCGCGGGAGATTAGCGACCGGAAACGAAGATCATGCGCAGACCGGCAAGCGTGGTGCCCGTGGCGAAGTGGGCGGGAACAAGAACGAGGCTCCAAGGGCGAGCCTTTATTGCGAGATCACCGACCGCATCATCGCAGATCTGGAGCGGGGCTCGCTGCCTTGGGTCAAACCCTTGGGGCAGCGCCAAATCAGCTCTTGGCTTGCCGAAGAATGCCGCCACCGGTCGCAACGTTCCGGCATCAACATCCTGATCCTGTGGGGCGCGCTGATCGAGCGCGGCCACCCCGGCCAGAACTGGCTCACCTTCCGGCAGGCGCTTTCGCTTGCGGCAATGTCGAAAAGGCGAGCACGGCTCGACTATCGTTCATGCCGATCGCTTCATCCCGAAGAACGAGAAGGAACGCGCTAGAAAAGAAGACACCGAGCCGCAGGCGGTGCCCTTCCTCAAGCGTTTCACCGTCTTCAATGTCGCGCAGTGCGAGGGCCTGCCCGAGCAGTTTTACACCCAGTCTGAGCCGCTGCCCAAACGCGAAATCATCCCGCAGGCCGAGGCGTTCATCGCTCCCAGCGGCGCAGAAATTCGCATCGGCGGCAATCGCGCCTTCTACACGCCGGGCGGCGACTTCATCCAACTGCCGCCGCAGCCCGTTTGTTTGCCGAGGCCTCGCGGACAAGCGACAGGCAAGGTACGCGTTCAACCCAAATCCCTCCCTGGCCGAGCAGTTCGCCATACTGGCGGCATGACAGCGGTCGGTCTCGACCACCTTCATGACGCAGAAAAACTTTGCAACACAACCCATCCGCCGCCGCCAGCACCTGCTTGCGTGTCGCTTCGGAGGGTCGGCCGGTTCCCGAAAGCACGTAAGATGCCGTTGCGACCGACGCCTGCCACCGCCGCGACTTCCTTGATTCCGGACCGTTTCAGGGAATGTGCCGCCGGCCGGTAACGTCAAGCGGCAACGAGCCGCATGATCGTATCGATATTGAACTGGATGCGCTGCTCCAGGGCGTCCTTGGCCATCAGGTCCCGCTCGTAGATGATCGAACCGGTGAAGCGGTTTGTCAGGTAGTAGTAGCCGACGGCCGCGATGGTGATGTTGAGCTGCACGGGATCGATGCCGTCGCGGAGGACGCCCGCCTTCACCCCGCGCTCAAGGATGCTCGAGACCAAGTTCACGAGCTTCCTGCTGGAGACCTTGACGATCTCCGACTTTTTCAGGTGCTTGGCTCGATGCAGATTTTCGCTGTTGACGAGCGTCAGAAATTCCGGGTTCTTCAGGTAGTATTCCCAGGTGAAGCGCACCAGTTTTTCGAGCGCTGCCTTCGGGTCAAGATCTTCCAGGTGCAGCTTCTGCTCGGCGTTGCGAATATCGAGATAGGCCTCTTCGAGAATGGTCTGGAACAGGCCCTCCTTGCTCTCGAAATAGTGGTAGATCATGCGCTTGTTGGCCTTCGCCTTCTCTGCGATGTCGTCGACGCGCGCCCCACCCAAGCCTTTCTTTGCAAATTCTTTTTTTGCCGCCTCGAGGATGCGCGCTTTGGTGGCTTTCGCGTCGCGGATGCGCGGTTTTCGTCCCGGTTTTTCGTTTCGTTCGCCCGTCATGTTTTGCGCCTGCCCTCTGCCGCGGTCGGGATTTCTTCCCTGCAACTCATACACGCGCGTCGCCGTCCGTCACAGCCGTTCGACGCGATTGCTTGTCTTGATCATACTGAAACCGCTTGACTTGGGCAAACTAAAAGAAGTAACTGGTTAGTGCGTTAAATGGCGTAGGTCACGCCGGAGCGCCTCGCCCGAAGGCAAGGCTCTCCTGTCGACAGCAGCGCCAGTCGTGACGCGCGAAGCGTTTCAATCGAAGATTGGGAGGAACCAATGTCGACCTTTATCAAGGATTTCATCGAGCGCGAAACGGTCAGCCGTCGCAATTTTCTGTTCGCAGCTGCGGCCGGCATGGGCGCGGCTGCCGTGCCGGGACTATTCGGTGGCGGCATCGCACGCGCCGCGCTGACAGACCCGGCGATTGCCTGGAGCTACCGCGACCGCGCCTCGGCATACTGGAACTCTGTCGTCTCCGGCGGCGAGGCCTTCGTGGAGTCGCTCGGCAAGCCGAAGAGCACACTCATCAGCCTTATCAACGAGGGCTCGACGGAAAAGTCGCTCGCTGACATCAAGGCCTTCCTTGCCAAGAACAATGGCAATTGCGCCATTGCCTGCGATGCCAATGACAGCCCGAACGCCCGTCCGGTCGTCGAGGCCGTTCAAGCTGCCGGCGCCTATGTGTCGACGATCTGGAACAAGACCGACGACCTGCACCCCTGGGACATCGGCGACAACTATGTCTCGCACATGACCTGGTCGGACGAAAAGCCGGCGGAAGAAACCGCCCGCATCCTCTTCAAAGCCATGGGCGGTGAGGGTGGCGTGGTCCATCTCGGCGGCATCGCAGCCAACAATCCGGCCGTCGAGCGCCTCAACGGCCTCAAGAACGCACTGAAGGACTTCCCGAAGGTCGAGCTGCTCGATGCCGAGCCGGCCGACTGGGACACACAGAAGGGCGCGGCACTGATGGCCTCGTTCCTGACGCGCTACGGTGACAAGATCAAGGGCGTGCATTGCGCCAATGACAACATAGCCTACGGCGTCATCGAGGCGCTGCGTGCCGAGGGCATCGAGAACATGCCGATCGTCGCCTATGACGGCAATCCGGAAGCCGTGCAGATGGTCATGGATGGTCAGCTACTCGCCACCGTCTTCACCAATCCGCATTGGGGCGGCGGCATCAGCGCTGCACTCGCCTACCATGCCGCCATCGGCACCTTCAAACCTTCCGAGGAGCCGAAGGAGCATCGCGAATTCTATGGCCCGACGATTCTCGTTACGGCCAAGGACGCGGCGGAATTCAAGGCGAAGTACCTGGATTCCGTGCCGACCTACGACTGGAAGGACTTCTGGGGCCCGTCGAACGGTCAGATCCAGTACAAGTCCTGACCATAGGCAGGGCGGCAGCCGTACGCTGCCGCCACATCTCCTGCGAAACCATTAGAGGGGTGTCTGACGTGACACGTCGCCTTTCGCGCGAAACCTTGATCAAGTGGGCGCCGCTACTGGTGCTGATCGCGCTGCTGATCTTTTTCACCGCACTCAACCCGACCTTCTTTTCCTTGCGGAACTTTGCCCGTATCGCGATCGCGGCGGCCCCGGCGCTCATGGTCGCCGTCGGCGTCACCTTCATCATCGTCATGGGTTCGATCGACCTTTCCATGGAGGGAACGGTCTCGCTCACGGCGGTCTCCTTCGCCTTCATCTTCGCCCAGCTTGGCGGCACGCTCGCCGGCTTCGGCTGGATAGCCATTCCGCTTGTGCTTGTGCTCGGCGGCATGCTCGGGCTCTTGAACGGGCTGGTGCATGTGAAACTGAAGATCCCGTCCTTCATGGCAAGCCTCGCCATGGGCTTTGTCGGCACCGGTGCCGCGATCCTGCTGACCGGCGGTGATATCGTGAAGGTCAGCGATGCCACCTTCCGCGGCCTGCTCACGGTGCGCTGGCTCGGCTTCCCGCTGATGGTCTATGTCGCGGCCCTCTTCCTGTTCGTCGGCAGGTTCATCCAAACCCACACGACGCTCGGCCGCAATTTCTACGCTGTCGGCGGCGGCGAGGACCTCGCTCACGCCTCGGGCCTCAACGTCACCCGCGTCCGCGTCACCGGCTTTGCGCTCGCCGGCGTCTTCTACGCCATCGCCGCGATCCTCGTCGTCGCCCGCATCGGGCAGGCGGAATCTGTGACGGGCGCAAACTTCATGTTCGTCTCCATCACCTCTGTGGTCGTCGGTGGCGTGGCGCTCTGGGGCGGCATCGGCGGCGTGTGGAACGCGCTCGTCGGCGTTCTTATCGTCAACGTCATCGACAACGGCATGGTCGTCATCGGTCTGCCCGATTTCCTCCAGGACGGAGTGCTGGGCCTCCTCGTCATTCTTGCGGTGGTGCTTTCCACCGACCGCAAGATGGTTTCCTTCGTTAAGTGAGGAGCGCCATGTACGAGCTGAAAGCCGTCGACAAGAAATTCCCCGGCGTCCACGCGCTGAAGTCTATCAATTTCCACATCAAGCGCGGTGAGATCGTCGGTCTCGTCGGTGAGAACGGCGCCGGCAAATCCACGCTGATGAAGGTCATCTACGGCGCCTACCAGCCGGATGGCGGCCAGGTCCTTATCAACGGCGCGTCCGTTCGCTTCGCCAATCCGCGCCAGGCGATGGAAAAGGGCATCGGGATGGTGTTCCAGGAACAGTCCCTGATCCCGAACCTCTCTGTCATGGAGAACATCTTTCTCGGCTACGAGCGCCAGTTCGTCCGCTTCGGCGTGGTCGACTGGAAGGCGATGGCGAGCGCGGCCAAGGCGCAGCTCGCCAAGGTGAAGCTCGACATCGACCCGGTGACGGTGACCTCGAAACTCTCCTTCGCCCAGCGCCAGCTTGTCGAACTCGCCAAGGTTCTGACACTGGAGGAGCGGGTGAAGGGCGACCTCGTCATCCTGCTCGACGAGCCGACCTCGGTTCTATCGAAGGAAGAGGTCGAGCTGCTCTTCAAGCTTGTGCGGGAGCTGACGACGCGCGCCTCCTTCATCTTCGTTTCGCATCGCATGGAAGAGGTGATGGAGCTCTCCGACCGCATCTATGTCATGAAGGACGGCGAGGTGGTCGACGTGGTAGAGCGGGGCGGCGCGACGGCGGAGGCCATCCAGCACAAGATGGTCGGCCGCAACGTCGACAAGCAATATTACCGAGAACACCTGCAGAAGCCGTTCGATGGCTCGAAGGTGCTGGTCGAGATGGCGGCCGTCGGACTGCCGGGCAGCATCCAGGATATCTCGTTCAAAGTGCATGCCGGTGAAGTCCTGTGTCTCGTCGGCACGGAAGGTTCCGGGCGCGAGGCGATCCTGCGCACGATCTACGGCATGCTGACGCCGGCGACCGGCCGTCTCAAGATCAAGGGCGCTGACGCCACAGGCTATTCGCCGCGCCAGTCGGTCGCCCATGGGGTCGGCTATGTGCCGCGCGAACGCAAGATCGAAGGCATCGTCGCCGGCATGAACGTCTACGAGAACATGACGCTCTCGCAGATGCGGAACCATTCGAGCGGGGGGGTACTGCGCGTTAACGAGGAGCGGGCGCTGGCGCGCGACTGGATCAAGAAACTCTCGATCAAGGCACATTCGGAATTTGCCGATTGCGGCAATCTCTCGGGCGGCAATCAGCAGAAGGTCGTGCTGGCCAAATGGCGTTCCGCCGGCTCCGACATCATGTTGCTCGACCACCCGACGCGCGGCCTCGACATCGGCGCGAAGGAAGACGTCTACGACATGATCCGCGCGATGGGCGAGGCAGGCGTCGGCATCGTGCTCGTCGCCGATACGCTGGAAGAAGGGATCGGCCTGTCGCACACCATCATCGTCGTCAAGGACGGGCGCATCCAGAAGCAATTCGCCTGTAAGCCGGGCGCCAAGCCCACGCCCTTCGACCTGCTGCACCATATGATCTGAGGGAAGAGATGGATATTCAGCGCCTCAAACCGCACCTACCCTGGATCACGCTGGTCGTGCTCGTCGCGATCGTCGGCGTCAACGATCCCGGCTTCCTGCGCCCTTCGAACCTACTCGGCATCGCCGGGGATATCGTGCCGCTCTTCATCATGGCGCTCGGGCTCACCTTTGCTATCTATATCGGGGGCATCGATCTTTCGGCCCAGTCCATGGCGAACATGGTGACGGTCGTCGCCTCGGTATATCTCGCCTCCATGGGGGCGTGGGTCGCCGTGCTGTGCGTGCTTGCCGGCTTCCTGCTCGGCATGCTCTCCGGTTATGTGACGACGCGGCTTTTCGTGCCGTCCTTCATCTCCACGCTCGCTGTCGGCGGTGTCGCCTTTTCTATTGCGCAATGGCTCTCCGGCCAGCGCGCACTCAACATGGATGCCACACAGCGCAACGAGACCTTCGGCTGGATGATCGGCCGCACCTGGGGCGTGCCGCATGAGCTGCTGATTGCCGCGGCGCTCGTCGCGATCTGCCTCTTCATCGAGCGACGCACGACGCTTGGCCGTGCCCTGAAGGCCGTCGGTGCCGGCGAACTCGCGGCCGCGGCCTCAGGCCTCAATGTCGCCCGCTACAAGATTCTTGCTTTCGCGATCTCGGGCGCACTCGCCGCCATTGCCGGCCTCCTCTTTGCTGTAAAGCTTTCGGGCGGTGCGCCGACGATCGCCAACGGCTTCCTGCTGCCGGCCATCGTTGCGGTGCTCGTCGGTGGTACGCCGCTGACAGGTGGCGTCGGCGGTGTCGTCAACACCGTGGTCGGTACGCTCATTGTTGCCGTCATCCGCGCCTCGATGCTCTATTTCGAGATCGACGCGACGCGCCAGCAGATGGTTTTCGGCGTCGTGCTGATCGTCGCCATCGCGCTGACCATCGACCGCGCAAAGCTGCGCACCGTGAAGTGAGGATCTGGCCATGAGCACCATGCGCGCCGCTGTCCTCACTGCGCCGAAGCGCTTCGAACTCCGCGACGTTCCGGTGCCGTCCGTCGGGCCGGATGATGTACTGGTGCGGGTAACGCGCACAGGCATTTGCGGCACGGATATCCATATCTTCAACGGCCACTACGCCGCTGACCAATTGCCGCTGATCCCCGGCCATGAGTTCTGCGGCACGATTGCTGAGATGGGCACCAATGTGCGCCATCTGGCGCCTGGTACGCGCGTGGTCGTCGACATTAATATCGGCTGCGGCACATGCTTCTGGTGCCGGCGTAATGAGGTGTTGAACTGCGCCGAGGTCACCCAGGTCGGCATCGGCAGGGATGGGGCTTTCGCCGAATTCGTCGCCGTGCCCGCGCGCCTCGCGATCCCCGTTGAGGCTAACATCGCTGACGAAGTTCTCGTCCTCACCGAGCCGGTCGCCTGCGTCGTCCGCGCCGCGCGCAAGGCGAGGGCGACCTTCGGCCAGTCGGTCGTAATCTTCGGCGCAGGGCCGATCGGCAATCTTCATGTGCAGATGATGCGGCTCGTCGGCGCGGCCCCCATTATCGTCGCCGATCTGTCCGCCGAGCGCTCCCGGATGGCTCTCGAAGCCGGCGCGGATGCGGCGGTGTCCGATCCGGCCGAGCTCAAGAAAACCGTGCTGCGGATGACCGGCGGACGCGGCGCGGATCTGGTGGTCGAAAGCGTCGGCAACAGAAAGCTCTATGAACAGGCTTTCGACCTGACGCGCCGCGGCGGGCACATCGCCTTCTTCGGCATCACGTCGCGGGGCGAGACGGTCCCCCTCGATATCCTCCGCACGGTTCTGGAGGAGACGAGCCTCAAGGGCTCCGTCGCGGGCATGGGGGAGGATATGCATGACGCATTGACCCTTCTATCGCATGGCCGGTTCCGCACGGATGATTTCACCAAGGCGAGCTACTCCCTGGAGAATATCCAGGCGGCTTTCGACACCCTCGGGGAACGGCCGCACGACCTGAAGACGCAAATCGCCATTGCGGCGTAAGACCTATCGAAGTGGAGGTATCCCGTGGACCAGAAAAACCCGTTCCTTTCTGCACCGGCCGCAGCGCGCACCTTCGGCTTTTTCGTCGATGGCGAGTGGAAAGACGGCGCGCAATACTTCGAACGCACGTCGCCCGGCCACGGCACGCCTGTCACGCGCACGGTTCGTTGCACGGTCGATGATCTGAACGCCGCCGTCGCCGCGGCACGCCGCGCCTTCGAAGATCGCCGCTGGGCTGGCCTTTCGGGTGCGGCCCGCGGAAGCGTCCTGTTGCGCGTTGCTGAAATCTTGCGCCGCCGTCGCGACGAAATCGCCTATTGGGAGGCGCTGGAAAACGGCAAGCCGATCTCCCAAGGGCGAGGTGAAATCGATCACTGCATCGCCTGCTTCCAAACGGGCGCCGGTGCGGCGCGCATGCTGCACGGAGACAGCTTCAACTCGCTCGGCGACGATCTCTTCGGCATGGTGCTGCGCGAGCCGATCGGCGTCGTCGGCCTCATCACGCCCTGGAACTTCCCGTTCCTGATCCTCTGCGAGCGCGTGCCCTTCATCCTCGCCTCTGGCTGCACGATGATCGTGAAGCCGTCGGAAGTCACCGCTGCAACGACGCTGCTGCTCGCCGAAGTGCTGGCGGAAGCGGGCCTTCCGGCCGGTGTCTACAACGTCATCACCGGTGCCGGCCGCAGGATTGGCCAGGCGCTGTCCGAGCATCCTGACGTCGACATGCTGTCCTTCACCGGCTCGACAGCCGTCGGCCGCTCCTGCGTCCACGCGGCAGCCGACAGCAACTTCAAGAAGCTCGGCCTGGAGCTTGGCGGCAAGAACCCCATCATCGTCTTCGCCGATGCCGATCTGGAAGACGCCGCCGACGGCGCGGCCTTCGGCATCAGCTGTAACACCGGGCAATGCTGCGTCTCCTCCTCGCGCCTGATCGTCGAGCGCTCCATCGCCGCCGAATTCGAAAAGCTGCTCGTCGAAAAAATGAAGAAGATCCGCGTCGGCGATCCGCTGGACGAGGCGACTCAGGTCGGGGCCATTACGACAGAGGCGCAGAACGCCACGATCCTCGACTACATCGCGAAGGGCAAGGCCGAGGGCGCAAAACTTCTCACCGGCGGCGGGCCGATCAATCTTGGTCGCGGCCAGTATATCGCGCCGACGCTCTTCTCCGGCGTTTCATGCGACATGGTCATCGCCCGCGACGAGATTTTCGGCCCCGTGCTGTGCTCCATGCATTTCGATACGTTGGAAGAAGCCATCAAGCTTGCCAATGACACGGTTTACGGTCTTGCGGCGAGCGTCTGGACGAAGAATATCGACAAGGCACTGATGGTGAGCCGCCGGGTTCGCGCCGGGCGCTTCTGGGTCAACACGATCATGGCCGGCGGTCCCGAAATGCCGCTCGGCGGCTTCAAGCAGTCCGGCTGGGGCCGAGAGGCCGGCATGTATGGGGTAGAGGAATATACGCAGGTGAAGTCCGTTCATGTCGAGATCGGCAAGCGCACGCATTGGATCGCATGATGGCCGCTGGCTATGACTATGTGATCGTCGGCGGCGGTACCTCCGGGTGCGTGCTGGCGGCGCGGCTTTCGGAAAACCCGTCCGCGCGAGTGTGCCTCATCGAGGCGGGCGGGCGCGATACCAATCCGCTCATCCACATGCCCGTTGGCTTCGCTAAGATGACGACGGGGCCGCTCACTTGGGGCCTGAAGACCGCGCCCCAGAAGCACGCCAACAACCGTGAGATCCTTTACGCGCAGGCCAAGGTGCTCGGGGGCGGGTCGTCGATCAATGCCGAGGTTTTCACGCGTGGTGTGCCCGCCGATTATGATCGCTGGGTCGAGGAAGGCGCGGAAGGGTGGGGCTTCAAGGACATCCAGAAATATTTCCTGCGATCGGAGGGCAATTCGATCCTCTCCGGTGCCTGGCATGGAACGGATGGCCCGCTCGGCGTCTCCAACATCCCCGAGCCGCAACGCATGACGCGCGCCTTCGTGCAGAGCTGCCAGGAGTTCGGCATTCCCTACAATCCGGATTTCAATGGCCCGGTGCAGGAGGGGGCGGGCGTCTACCAGACGACGACGCGCGACAACCGGCGCTGCTCGGCGGCCGTCGGCTATCTGCGTCCGGCCCTGAAGCGTCCGAACCTGACGGTCGTCACCGGTGCGCTTGTCCTGCGCATTGTCTTCGAGGGACTCCGTGCGGTGGGCGTCGACTATGAGGCCGGCGGCTACCGCACGACGGCGCGGGCGGAAAGCGAAGTGATTCTTACCTCTGGCGCCATCGGCACGCCGAAGCTGATGATGCTCTCCGGCGTCGGGCCGGCCGATGCGCTCAACAGCCACGGCATCGAGGTGGTGCAGGACATGGCCGGCGTAGGGCAGAACCTCCAGGACCATTTTGGCGTCGACATCGTCGCGGAACTGAAGAACCACGATAGCCTCGACAAATACAACAAGTTGCACTGGTCGATCTGGGCAGGCATTCAGTACACACTCTTCAAGTCCGGCCCCATCACCTCCAACCTCGTGGAGGGTGGGGCGTTCTGGTATGGCGACAAGGCGAGCCGCATCACCTCCAACCTCGTGCAGGGTGGGGCGTTCTGGTATGGCGACGAGGCGAGCCCGACCCCGGACCTGCAGTTCCACTTCCTTGCGGGCGCGGGGGCGGAGGCAGGCGTACCGAGCGTGCCGAAGGGCGCGTCCGGCATCACGCTCAACTCCTATACGCTTCGGCCGAAGTCGCGCGGAACCGTGACCTTGCGCTCGGCCGATCCGCGCGCCTTGCCCGTTATCGATCCGAACTTCCTCGGCGACCCCGACGATGTAAGGATTTCCGCTGAAGGCGTGAAGATCAGTCAGGAAATCTTTGGCCAGCCTTCCCTGCAGAAATGCATCAAAACGTTGCATTTTCCCGATAGAAACGTGCGCACGCAGGAAGACTATGTCGCCTATGCGCGCCAATACGGGCGTACCTCCTATCACCCCACCTGCACCTGCAAGATGGGGCGGGACGAGATGTCGGTGGTCGACCCGCAACTGCGCGTCCACGGCCTCGATGGCATCCGCATCTGCGACAGTTCCATCATGCCGAGCCTCGTCGGCTCCAATACCAATGCGGTGACTATCATGATCGGCGAAAAGGCATCGGACATGATCCGCGGCAATGCCTGATCGATCGAGGCGTCTCAAGCAAAAGGGCGGCCTTGCGGCCGCCCTTTTGCGTCAGTCCCATTGGGGGACCCAGGGCAGTTGCCCCGGCTTGACAATGCGGTAACCGGTCGCGTTCAGGGCGTCGATCCTGTCCATGTCGATGGACGACAGCGTGAAATCCATGATGTCGAAATTCCCCCGGATGTTTTCCGGCTTCGTCGACATCGTGTTGAGCGGCACACCCTTCTGGAGAGTCCAGCGCAGCACGACCTGTGCAGCAGATTTTCCGTAGGTTTTGCCGATCTCGGCGAAAAGACGGTGCTTGAACACTTCGCCGCGGGCGATGGACGCGTAGGAGGAAAGCGGGATGCCCGTCTCCGATGCGGCGGCGAGGAGCTTCTGCTGGTTGACCAGCGGGTGAAACTCCACTTGGTTGGTGACGAGCGGTCCTTCGACCACGGCGCGCGCCACATGCATCATGCGTGCGGTATAGTTCGAGACGCCGATGGTATCCGTAAGACCCCTGTCCCGGGCGGATTGCAGGAGGCGCAGGGATGGCGCGACGTCACCGTCTGCCGGCGGCCAGTGCAGGAGAAGCGCATCGAGGCGATCGATCTGCAATGACTTCAGGCTGGCCTCGACCGAGGGCAGGAATTTTTCTTCTGAATAGTTGTCCGGATGCACCTTCGTGGTAATGCAGAGCTCTTCCCGCGCGACGCTGCAGACTGCGAGTGCCGCACCCGTATCGGCCTCATTGCCGTACATCTGCGCCGTATCGAACGCTCGGTAACCGGCGCCGATGGCGGCAGCGATCGCGTGTCTGAGGTCGTTTCCCTTCAGCGGAAAGGTGCCGAAGCCGCGCTGAAAGCTCTTCTGGAAATAGATGTTCATGCCTCCTCCTTGGCTGTCTGGGAGCATCGATGGCGCCATGCGCGTCGACGCGAAAAACCTGCTTGCCTGATTGCCCAGGCCGTGTTTAATCTATAACTAGTTAGTTACTTAATGCAATGCGGAACGGAGGTGAAGTCGATGAAGAAGGTAAAGACGGCGGAGGAGGCGGCCCAACTCGTCAGGGATGGTGCGGTCGTTGCAGTCAACTCTTCGTCGGGCCTGTGTTGCCCTGAGGCCGTTCTCAAGGCGCTAGGCGAACGCTTTGATCGCGAAGGCCATCCGCGCGGTCTCACCTCCATTCACCCGATCGCGGCCGGCGACTTCTTTGGCACCCGTGGTGTTGACCACATCGCCAAGCCGGGCATGCTGAAGAAGATCATCGGCGGCTCCTATCCCTCGGGGCCAAGCAATGCCGAGCCGCCGCTGGTCTGGCAGATGATCCTCAAGGAGGAGCTCGCCGCCTGGAACGTGCCCTCCGGCATCGTCTTCGACATGCTCCGGGAGGGCGCCGCCAAGCGTCCGGGCGTGCTCACCAAGGTCGGCATGGAGACCTTCGTCGATCCCGATCAGGAAGGCTGCGCGATGAATGCGAGTGCGCGCGCCGAGCCGATCGTTCAGCGGGTTTCGTTCGCGGGAGAGGACTGGCTGCATTTCCCGGCGCTTCGCCCCGATGTTGCGATCATCCGTGCGACGACCTCCGACGAGAAGGGCAACCTCACCTTCGAACAGGAGGGTGCGACTCTCGGCGCTATGGAAATGGCGCTGGCCGCCCGCAATTCCGGCGGTCTGGTCATAGCGCAGGTCAAGCGGGTGGCGGCCAGCGGCACCCTGCGGCCCCATGACGTGCGCGTCCCCGGCATCCTCGTCGACGTCATCGTCGAGGCGCCCGATCAATTGCAGACGACGGCGACGCCCTATGACCCGGCGATTTCCGGCGAGCTCTTCCGGCCGCTCGAAACCTTCCGCCTGCCGGCCCTCGATGTTGGCAAGGTCATCGCCCGCCGCGTGGCGCGGGAACTGCAGGATGGCTGGGCCGTCAATATCGGCTTCGGCATTTCGGCCAACGTGCCGCGCATCCTCATCGAGGAGGGGCTGCACGGCAAAATCACCTGGGTGATCGAGCAGGGCGCCGTCGGCGGCGTGCCGCTTCTCGATTTCAAGTTCGGCTGTGCCTCCAACGCCGAGGCCTTCGTCGCCTCGCCCCATCAGTTCTGTTACTTCCAGGCGGGCGGCTTCGACTGCTCGCTCCTGTCCTTCCTGGAAATCGACGCCGAGGGCTCGGTCAATGTCAGCCGCCTGGCGGCAACGCCACACCGCACCGCTGGCGCCGGCGGTTTTGTCGATATCACGTCGCGTGCGAAAAAAATCGTCTTCTCCGGCAATTTCAATGCAGGCGCCAAGATGCACATCGAGGACGGCCGGTTGGTGATCGACATGGAGGGCCGCATCGCCAAGTTCGTGCCAAAAGTTGATCAGGTCAGTTTTTCTGGCAAGCGCGCCCGCGCGCAGGGGCAGGAGATCACATGTGTCACGGAGCGCTGCGTAATAGAGCTTGATACGGACGGACTTGTGATAACAGAGATCGCCCCCGGCCTCGACCTTCAGCGTGACGTCCTCGACCAGGCGGCGACGCCGTTACGCGTCTCGCAGACGCTCAGGGTGATGGACGATGCGCTATTCCGCGCTGGCACCATGGGGCTGGCGCTGTGAGCGATCCGCGCATCGAACTCCGAATCGAGGGACACCTTGCGCGGCTCACCCTGCGACGGCCGGAAAAGCTGAACGCGATCGACGAGGACATGGTCGATGCGCTGTTGCGGGCCTGCCGTACCATCGAGCGCTCGGATGCCCGAGTTGCGATCCTGTCGGGAGAGGGCGGCAGGTCCTTTTGCGCGGGGGGCGATATCGAGGCGTGGAGCAGCCTCGACGCCGACACGTTCTCGCGCCGCTGGCTGCGCGACGGACACGGCGCCTTCGATGCGCTGGCCCGCCTCACGGTTCCACTGATCGCGGTGCTGAACGGCCACGCGCTCGGCGGCGGGCTGGAGCTTGCTGCCTGCGCGGACCTGCGTATCGCCGAAGTGCATGTGAAGATCGGCCAGCCGGAGGCCGGCCTCGGCATCATTCCCGGCTGGTCCGGCACGCAGCGCGCCTCGCGCCGCTTCGGCACGCAGCTTGTCCGCCGCATGGCGCTTTTTGGCGAAGTCTACTCAGTTGATGAGGCCATCGCGCTCGGGCTCGTTGATCAGGTCGTGCCCACGGGCGAGGGTGGCGCCGCCGCACAGGCCGCCGCGGCCCGCGTGCTGAAGCGATCTCCAAGGGCGACAGAATTGACGAAGATGCTGATCAATGCCGCCGAGCACGAGGAGAGCGAACGGGTCGTAGAGGCCTTGGCCGGCGCGGTGGCGGCTGCATCCGAAGATCTCACGGAAGGGCTGGCGGCCCACAGGCAGAAGCGGCCGGCGCGTTTCGACAGATAGCTTTCGGTCATCGCATACTCCTGATCCGTTTGGCGGTCTCATGAAGCCTGAAGACAAAGATTTTCTCGCACAACTCTTTCGCGCAGCGATCGAAGCCGCGGCTCCCGAAAAGGCCTTAAGCACATATCTACCGACCCGACCCAAAGGAAAGACCGTCGTCATCGGCGCGGGCAAGGGCGCCGCGCAGCTTGCCGCGGCTTTCGAAAGGCTGTGGGATGGCCCACTGGAAGGGGTTGTGGTGACGCGTTATGGCTATTCGGCGGCCTGCCAGAGGATCCGTGTGCTGGAGGCTGCCCATCCCGTTCCGGATGTTGCAGGGCTTGAAGCGTCTCAATCGCTTTTCGACGCTGTAAAGGGGCTTGGTGAGAATGATCTCGTCGTGGCGCTGATCTGTGGCGGCGGGTCCGCCCTGCTCCCAGCCCCGCCCGGCGATCTCACGCTGAAGGATGAAGCCGCTCTAAACAGCGCGCTGCTGGCGGGCGGTGCGCCGATTTCCGTCATGAACGCTATTCGCAAGCAGGTCTCCGGCATTAAGGGTGGGCGGCTCGCCGCCGCATGTCATCCTGCAAGGGTTGTGACGCTCGTTGTCTCCGATGTGCCTGGCGACGACCCGGCGCAGGTCGCCAGTGGACCGACCGTGCCGGATGCAAGCAATCGCAAAGAGGCGCGCGCACTGGTCAAGACATGGGGTGTCAAGCTGCCCGAGCGGATCCTGGCTTGGCTTGATGAAGACGTGGGCCAGCCGCCATCGCCTCATGACTCAGCCTTTGCCAGTCATGAGGTCCACATCATCGCTTCTGCACGCCTCTCACTGGAGGCTGCCGCGCAACGGTCGGAGGCGCTCGGCGTGCCCGCCGTCATTCTATCGGACTGCATAGAGGGGGAGGCACGCGACGTCGCGGGTGTTCACGCCGCTATCGCTCGCGAGGTCGCCAGCCGTGACCGCCCGTTCTTGCGTCCCGTCGTCATCCTCTCCGGCGGAGAAACGACGGTGACGATCAAGGGACGTGGCAAGGGTGGACGCAACACGGAGTTTTTGTTGTCGCTCGCGCTCGCAGGCGAAGGTGTGCCGTTTGCAGCACTTGCCGCCGATACGGATGGTATCGATGGCTCAGAGGACAATGCGGGGGCCTTTGCCGACGGCGCCAGCATGGGGCGCCTGCGGGAACTGGGGGCGGATCCTGCCGCACTGCTTGCCGGCAACGACGCCTGGACGGCGTTTCATCGTTTGGGCGACCTGTTCGTGCCCGGCCCGACAGGAACCAATGTCAATGACTTCAGGGCAATCCTGATCCGTTAGAGGTTGCCCGCGCCGCTTGTTGCAGCGCGGGCTGATGCGAGCTCAGCCCGGAACGGGTGCGTCCTCGCGCAATAGGCCCTGCCTCTTGAGATCCGCCCAGAACTCTGCCGGGATCGGATGGGAGAACCAGGCAAGGTTCTGGTCAAGCTGTTCGACCGTGCGCGTGCCCGCCATGAAAGAGGGTACGGCAGGATGGGCGAGCACGAATTGCAGTGCGGCGGCGGCCAGCGGCACGCCATGCGCCGCACAGACCACCTCGATCTTCGCGACCTTTTCCAGGATGTCGCGCGGCGCCGGCGCGTAATTGTACTTCGCCCCTTCCTTCGCGCCGGTGGCAAGGATTCCCGAATTGAAGCCGCCGCCCACGACGACCGCCGCGCCACGTGCCTCGCACAGCGGAAGGAACGCGTCGAGCGCGTCCTGTTCGAGGAGGGTGTAGCGGCCGGCCAGCAGGAAGCAGTCGAAATCGTGACGGCGGAGGGCCTCATGGCAGACCTGCCATTCGTTGACGCCGACGCCGATCGCCTTCACGACCTTTTCCGAGCGCAGCCGCTCCAGCGCGCGCCAGGCGCCGTCCATCGCCTGCTCGAACACTTCCGGCTGCTCGCTCCCGCGTGTGAAAACGTCGATGTCATGGATGAAACACATGTCCATCCGCTCCAACCCCAGCCGCTGCAGGCTGTCCTCGAAGGCGCGCATCGTGCCGTCGTAACTGTAGTCGAAATGCATGGTGAAGGGCGCAGCATTCGTCCACGGCGCAAAATCGATGGTGTCGCGCCGTGCCGGTCGCAGCAGGCGCCCGACCTTGGAGGAGAGGACGAAATCGTCTCGCTCCTTCCAGCGCAGGGCGTGGCTCGTGCGCAGTTCGGCAAGCCCGTGGCCATACATCGGCGCGGTGTCGAAGAACCGTACGCCGGCGGCCCATGCGCGTTCGAACATATCCCCGGCTGTGGCTTCGTCGATCTCGCGGAAAATGTTGCCGAGGGGCGCGGTCCCAAAGCCGAACGTCGTGACGTCAAGTTCTGTTCGGCCGAATTTCCTCTTTTCGCCAGGGTGCATGCCTCTCCTCCATAAGTAACCAGTTGGTGAATAAATAAGCACGGACCAAACGCCTGTGCAAGCAGCTTTCTTCCCAGTCTCCGATTTTTCCGACTTGACGTCTTGAGACTGGGGAATGTATATAACCGGATAGTTACTAAGTGGGAGTCGAGGGCCATGTATCTCACTGAAACGCAGGAGCAGGTGCGAGAGATGGCGCGCGCCTTTGCCGACGAAATGATCCGGCCCGTGGCCGAGGAATTGGACCGCGAGGAACGCTTCCCGACGGCTCTTTACGACGAAATGGCAAAGCTCGGCCTATTCGGCATAGGCGTGCCGGAAGCCCTCGGCGGGCCGGGCTTCGACACGCTGACCTATGCCCTTGTGATGGAGGAGTTGAGCCGCGGATATGCTTCCGTCGCCGACCAGTGCGGCCTGGTCGAACTGATCTCAAGCCTGTTGGTGCGCCACGGCACTGAAAGCCAGCAGGCCCTGCTGCCGGAAATACTCGGCATGCGCTCGAAGGTCGCCTACTGCATCACCGAGCCGGAGGCGGGCACTGATGTTTCGGGCATCCGCACGACGGCCGAGCGCGACGGCGACGGCTGGCGTTTGAACGGCGGCAAGATCTGGATCCACAATGCGCCGGTGGCCGACTACGGTTTCGTGCTGGCGCGAACCGACAAGCAAGCCGGCAATCGCGGCATGTCGATCTTCATCGTCGACCTGCATGCGGCCGGCGTCGAGAAGGGGCCGAAGGAGCACAAGATGGGCCAGCGCGCCAGCCAGGTCGGCGCGCTGAACTTCACCGATGTGCGCCTTCGGGCAGATGCCCTGCTCGGCACCGAGGGGCGCGGTTTCCACATGATGATGTCGGTCCTCGACAAGGGGCGCGTCGGCATTGCGTCACTCGCCGTCGGTATCGCACAGGCCGGCCTGGAGGCCGCCCTCGACTATGCCGGGACGCGCAAACAGTTCGGCAAGGCGATCGCCGACTTCCAGGGCGTGCAATGGCTTCTGGCCGACATGGCGAAGGACATCGAGGCCGCACGCCTGCTCGTCCATTCTGCCGCTTCGAAAATCGACAGCGGCGCGGATGCGACCAAAGCCTGCTCCATCGCCAAGTGCTTTGCCGGCGACATGGCTGTACAGCGTACCGCCGATGCCGTGCAGGTCTTTGGCGGATCCGGCTATATCCGCGGCTTCGAGGTGGAGCGGCTCTACCGCGATGCAAAGATCACACAGATCTATGAAGGCACGAACCAGATCCAGCGCATGATCATCGCGCGCGAACTCCTGAAGAAAGGCGCTAGGGCATGAGCGCCGCGTCCGCCCGGCCGGTCGCGCTCGTCACCGGCTCCTCGCGCGGCATCGGCCTTGCCGTTGCTGAAGCTCTGGCGAAGGAAGGATTTGCGGTCGCCGTCAACGGGCCGGCTGAGGACGCCGAACTTGCCGCCGCGGTCGAGCGCGTCGCCGCCCATGGCGTCCCCGTCGTCGCCGCCGCGTTCGATGTCGCTGCGATCGGCGGTCACGGTGCGGCGATCGATGCGGTCGAGGAAAAGCTCGGGCCGCTTACCACGCTCGTCAACAATGCCGGTGTCGGCGTGCTCAAGCGCGGAGACATGATGGAGGTCTCCGAGGAGAGCTGGGACCGGTGTTTTGCCGTCAACACGAAGGCTATGTTCTTCCTGAGCCAGGCATTCGCGCGTCATCTGCTTGCACGCGCGCGGCCGCCACTCTTCCATTCGATCGTCAATGTCACGTCTTCGAATGCGGTCGCGGTGGCGGAGCAGCGCTCGGAATACTGCGCCTCGAAGGCCGCCGCCGCCATGGTCTCCAAGACTCTCGCCGTCCGTCTCGGGCGCGAGAACATTGCCGTCTATGACGTCCAGCCGGGCCTGATTGCCACCGAGATGACCGCGCCGGTTATCGAGGCCTATCGCGAACGGGCCGCGCAGGGCCTCACGCTTTTCCCGCGTGTCGGCGAGCCGGAGGAGGTCGGTGCGCTGATTGCCTCGCTTGCGACTGGCAGGCTTCCGTACACAACCGGACTGTCGATCCCAGCCGATGCCGGCATGCTCGTCCCGCGCTTCTGAGGTTTTTCATGAAAATCGCCCTTCCCGATACCGCTGGCCGCCTTGCGCACTATGCCCTGACCGGAAAGCCAATCGCCGCCGCCACGCTTGGCAGGAACCCGGCGCGAACAGTCTACTCGGCCGCCCACGTCGTCGCCGATCCCTTCACTGCGAACGATCCGTCGGGTCCCGCCACGGTCGACTGGGCCAAGACGATGGAGTTTCGCCGCTATCTCGCCGGCCTCGGCCTCGGCATTGCCGAGGCGATGGATACGGCGCAGCGCGGCATGGGTCTCGACTGGCCGGGCGCACTGGAGCTGATCCGCCGCACCCGCGAGGAACTCCCGGATGCGGTGGTCGCCAATGGCTGCAGCACGGATCATCTCGACCCCGCGGCAGTGGCGAGTCTGGACGATGTGCGCCGGGCCTATCTGGAACAGGCGGAAGCCATTCAGAAGCTCGGCGGCCGCCTCATCCTCATGGCCTCCCGTGCTCTGGTGCGCGTCGCAAAAAAGCCGGAAGACTACGTCAAGATCTATTCCGATGTGCTCGCCGCCTGCGAACAGCCGGTGATCCTGCATTGGCTCGGCGATATGTTTGATCCGCAGCTTGCCGGCTATTGGGGCGACGCGGCGTTTGACCCCGCCATGCAGACGGCGCTCGCCGTCATCGAAGCGAACACGGCCAAGGTTGACGGCATCAAGCTCTCCCTTCTCGACAAGGAAAAGGAGGCCGTCATGCGCCGTCGTCTGCCCGCCGGCGTGAAAATGTATACGGGCGACGACTTCAACTATCCGGAACTCATCGAAGGTGACAGCGAGGGCTTTTCGCACGCCCTTCTCGGCATCTTCGACCCGCTCGCGCCGGCCGCCGCCTATGCGGTGGAGCGGCTGGGCGACGGCGACAAGGCGGGCTTCCGTGCAACGCTCGACCCGACCGTGCCGCTCGCTCGCCTGATCTTCCGCGCGCCCACCCAATACTACAAGACCGGCGTCGTCTTCCTCGCCTGGCTGAACGGCTTCCAGGATCACTTCGTGATGCTGAACGGCGCCCAGGCGATGCGGCCGCTGCCGTATTTCGTCGAGGTGTTCCGTCAGGCGGACCAGTGCGGCCTGCTGCGCGATCCCAACCGCGCCGTCGAGCGCATGAAGAAGTTGCTCGCTGTTTACGGGGCGTAGGCGATGCGCGATTTCTCGACGGACCATTTGGCGCTCGCGCTCAACACGGCCAGCCTCGGACACAACTTGGATGGCCACGGTGCAGGCTGGTCACCGGAGCGGGTGATTGATGCGTGTGCTGCCCGTCGTTTCGGCTCGATCGTCTTCTGGCGCCGCGAAGTCGGTGCGCGGGCGAACGAGATTGGCGAGCGGGTGCGCTCGGCAGGCCTTTCCGTCGCCGGGCTTTGCCGCACACCGTTCCTTGTCGGTAGCGAAGCGATCGACAGGACAGCGGTTCTCGATGAGGCGAGGGCGTCCATCGATATGGCTGCCGGTCTGGGTGCCACTGTGCTGACGATTGTGGTGGGCGGCGTACATCCCGGCACCAAGGGCACTGCCGAGAGCTTGAAGATTGTCGCTGAACGTGTTGCCGACCTCGCACTCTATGCGGCGGACCGCAATGTCAAGCTGGCGCTGGAACCTCTCAATCCCGTCTACGCCGGGAACCGCTCCTGCCTGACGACCGTGCGTGACGCTGTCGATATCTGCGAGGCGGTTGATGCGCCGAACCTTGGCATTGCCGTTGACGTCTACCATGTCTGGTGGGACTGCGATCTTGACACCCAGTTGCAGCGCGCCGGCAAGGACAGGATTTTCGGCTATCACCTTTGCGATTGGCTTGCCGACACGCGCGACGTGCTGCTGGACCGCGGTATGATGGGCGACGGTGTTGCCGATCTCAAGACGATCCGCGCGAGTGTCGAAGGCACCGGCTACACCGGTCCCTGCGAGGTCGAGATTTTCTCCGCTAACAATTGGTGGAAGCGTGATCCCCGCGAGGTGCTTGACGTCATGGTCGAACGTTTCCACGCCCTCTGCTGACGAATTTTGGAGTCGAGCCATGAAGATCTTGGTCCCAGTCAAGCGCGTTGTTGATTACAACGTAAAGATCCGCGTGAAGGCGGATGGCTCCGGTGTCGAGCTTACGAATGTCAAGATGTCGATGAACCCGTTTGACGAGATTTCGGTTGAGGAAGCGCTACGCCTCAGGGAAGCCGGCAAGGCTGAGGAAGTGGTTGTGGTGTCGATCGGTCCTGCGAAAGCCGAAGAGACGCTGCGCACCGCGCTTGCCATGGGCGCCGATCGCGCCTTGCTGGTCGAGACGGACGACGCCGTCGAGCCGCTCGCCGTCGCCAAGATTCTCAAGGGTGTCACCGAGGCCGAACAGCCCGGCCTCGTCATCGTCGGCAAGCAGGCGATCGACGACGACAGCAGCCAGACCGGCCAGATGCTCTCGGCCCTTCTTGGTTGGGCGCAGGCGACGTTTGCTTCCAAGGTCGAGATCGACGACGGCAAGGCACCAGAGGGCACAGCCAGGGTGACGCGCGAAGTCGACGGTGGTCTCCAGACGATCGACGTGAAGCTTCCGGCCGTCGTTACGACCGACCTTCGCCTCAACGAGCCGCGTTATGCGTCGCTGCCGAACATCATGAAGGCCAAAAAAAAGCCGCTCGACAAGAAGACGCCGGTCGACTTCGGCGTCGACACCGCCCCGCGCCTCAAGGTGCTGAAGATCCAGGAACCGTTCGGCCGCAAGGCAGGCGTCAAGGTTAAGTCGGTCGCCGAACTGTTTGAAAAGCTCAAGACCGAAGCCGGCGTGCTCTAAGGTGGGAAAGGGAGACTAAACCATGGCCATTCTTCTTCTGGCAGATCACGACAATGAAACCCTTTCCGACCAGACCGCAAAGGCGCTGACGGCCGCGTCGAAGATCGGTTCCGACGTGCATGTGCTCGTCGCCGGCTCCGGCGTCAAGGCTGCGGCCGATGCGGCTGCAAAACTCTCCGGCGTTTCCAAGGTGCTGCTTGCCGACGACGCCAGTCTTGCCAACAATCTCGCAGAACCGCTGGCGGCGCTCATCGTGTCGATCGCCGGCAATTACGATGCGGTCGTCTCGGCCGCGACCTCGGTCGGCAAAAACATCCTGCCGCGCGTTGCTGCGCTGCTCGATGTCGCGCAGATCTCGGAAATCGTCGAGGTCGTCTCTGCCGACACGTTCAAACGGCCGATCTATGCCGGCAATGCCATCCAGGTGGTGCAGTCGACTGACGCCAAGAAGGTGATCACCGTACGCACGGCGTCCTTTTCCCACGCCTCCCAAGGCCCATCTGCTGTCGTCGAGGAAATCTCGACGGCAGCCTTTTCTTCAGAGCTTTCGACCTTTGTGTCGAACGCACTTTCGACCTCGGACCGACCGGAGCTGACCTCGGCGAAGATCATCATCTCCGGCGGTCGGGCGCTCGGCTCGTCGGAGAAATTCAAAGAAGTCATCCTTCCCGTTGCGGACAAGCTTGGCGCCGCCGTCGGTGCGTCGCGTGCGGCCGTCGATGCTGGCTATGCACCCAACGACTGGCAGGTCGGTCAGACCGGCAAGGTGGTCGCCCCGGACCTTTACATCGCCTGCGGCATCTCCGGGGCCATCCAGCATCTGGCCGGCATGAAGGATTCGAAGGTCATCGTCGCGATCAATAAGGACGAGGAGGCGCCTATTTTCCAAGTTGCCGACTACGGTCTCGTTGCGGATCTCTTCGAGGCCCTGCCGGAACTCGAAAAGGCGCTTTGAGGACTTAGCTGCTTCGATGACGATCGAACTCTCCGAACGCGAGAGCATGGAATTCGACGTCGTGATCGTCGGCGCGGGGCCTGCGGGCCTGTCGGCCGCGATCCGGTTGAAGCAGGTCAATCCTGATCTCACCGTCCTCGTGCTGGAAAAGGGCTCGGAAGTCGGCGCCCATATCCTGTCGGGCGCCGTTGTCGATCCCATCGGCATCGACCGCCTGCTGCCTGACTGGTGCGTGGACGATAGCCATCCGTTCAAGACCACGGTGACGGACGACCATTTCTTGCTGCTCGGCCCGGCCGGCTCGATCCGCCTGCCGAACTTCGCCATGCCGCCCTTGATGAACAATCATGGCAACTACATCGTATCGCTCGGCAATGTCTGTCGCTGACTAGCGACCAAGGCGGAAGAGCTCGGCGTCGAGATCTATCCCGGCTTTGCCGCAACCGAAGTGCTCTACAACGACGAGGGCGCGGTGATCGGTGTCGCCACCGGCGACCAGCACGGAATGATGGTTAGTCCTCTGTTGCGATAGACCATCATCGGGTTACCTCGTTCCGAGAGTTCCCATTCTGTCAGCCCGAAATCCCCTTCGCTTTTCGACCGAAAAGCCAATCCAGAACCCCACAGCCATTCTCCGCCAATCACTGCCGGGACTGTGGTGGGCGATCAGGGAAAGAGTGAAGAGTCAGCGACGCTTTGAGGGGCGGTCCAACGCCAACGTGGACCAACGCGGCCAATTTTTTCTTCGTTGCACCAGATCCGCGCCTTCTGTCGGCCTTGTCGGGTCCGTGACACACAGTCTCTTTGTCGGATCCGTCACACACAGTCTTGTTTAGCCGATCCTTTGTCTTTGGCTAAATAGCTGTAAAGCAACCACAAAGTTTTTTCTTCAGCTCGATCAGCCAAATTGGCACGAGTTTTGTGTCTCTTCGTTGAGGAGTGGCGGCAGCAACTGCCGACCAGCATTGATGGCGCGGTTAGCCGCGATGGATGAAACAAGAAGGAGATCTGCGTCAGACCGCATTCTGTGGGAAGGGCACATCGCCGTCCACCAGAAAGCGACGCTCGCATTCCAGTCGACCTCGGCTAGAGGATTCTCGTTGTCCGCTGTGATTGGCCAACACGTGGTTCGCTTAGGCCCTGATGGATGGCCCCCCTATGCAAGTCCTTGGCAACTGCGGTCGCCGGCGACCCCTCAGATTCTTCTGGAGAGACGATCATGTCCAAAGTGGCATTCATTTTCGGTACTCGTCCTGAGGCGATTAAATGCGCCCCAGTCATCAACGCAATGAAGCTCGACCGCAGGTTCGAGCCACTCGTTGTTTCCACGGGGCAGCATCGCGAGATGCTTGATATCACTTTACCGGAATTCGGTATTCGACCGGACATCGAACTAAACGTCATGCAACCTCGCCAGACCTTGTCGCAGGTCACACATCGAATACTGGAAATGCTCTCCGTGCAAATGGAACAATGGGGAATGGACGCGGTGATCGTTCATGGCGATACCGCGAGCACCCTGGCAGGCGCCCTGGCCGCCTTCCAGCACCGTATCCCCATCATTCATCTCGAGGCGGGCTTACGCAGCGGCAACATTGCATCACCATATCCAGAGGAGGCCAATCGGCGCCTCGTTGCCCAGATAACGGATCTCCACCTAGCGCCGACCATCCGGAGCAGCGAGAACCTTATCCGCGAAGGTGCCCGTGAGGATCGTATCACGGTCACCGGCAACACGGTCGTCGATGCACTTCATTGGGCGGCCGAAAATGCTCCCGCCTTCGCCGAGCCCGCACTTGCCGACCTCAAGAACGATACGCGGCGAATCGTGGTCGCCTCAGCACATCGACGCGAGTCGTGGGGTGCACCGATGCACGAGATCGCAAGAGCTCTGGTGCAGCTATCATCCCAGGAGAACGTGCGTGTCATCATCCCATTGCACAAGAACCTGGCAGTGCGCGAAGTCATGTTGCCCTATCTGAGCAACCAGGCGAATATTACGGTGGTGGATCCGCTACCGTACCGGAATTTCTGCAGCCTTATGCTGCGCTCGGACATCATCATCTCGGACAGCAGCGGCGCAGAGGAAGAAGGCCCTTCACTCGGCAAACCGACGCTTGTTTTAAGGGACATCACCGAGCGGCCGGAGGCTGTCGAAGCTGGCACAGCGCGCCTTGTGGGCCGCAGCACCGCCCGCATCGTGAGTGAAGCGACCCGACTGCTGCGCGATCCGGACGAATATTCACGAATGGCCCGGCCCGTGGACGCCTACGGCGATGGAAAGGCGACAACTCGGGTTATCGATGCAATCGCGAGATATTTCGCTGCACAGACGGCACGCGAGGCGCGGCTGGCCAGCTGATGGGCACCAGATGTCAGCGGCGTGGCGCGCACCGATCTTTGGATTTCGCTGCGATCCACGCCCTCCCACGAACACCACCACGTCCCTGTCGGACGGACCGGACCGGGCGACGATGGCAAGAGAGGAAGCTCATGGCTAGGCGTAACAACCGGCGAGATCTCAATTTCTCCAACGCTGTGGTTGACGCCGAACTGATTGAGGGCGCTTCGTCATTCGCACTTCACGGGCGCAATATCGTCTTCAACATCGGTGATACCGTCGTTGAGATCGCTGGTAAGCCTCGGCAAACAATCCAGCCATTTTCATCGACCACGCTCATCGACGCGGTCATCGAGAACGCACAGGCAATGATTGTGATCCGTGTTCTCGAGACAGTAGGCGCCAGGGCGAGCACTCTAGGGTGGCCGCGATATGCGGAGACGATCACCGACCCGACCGCGGAAATTCTCGGACTGCCGCTCTACCGCTCATCGCAGGACGACCTTATTGAAATTCGTCTGAGCGGTGCAGCGGCAATGCTTGCCGGGAACCCGGAGACCGACGGCATGACTTTTGCCGCGAAAGCCAATCTTTGGTTTGCTCCGGAAGCGACGGACTGCCTGATCCACAATCTGCATCCATTCATCGAGACCCATGTGCAGATCATGGGAGTGGGACGGATGCAGAAGTTTCAGACGCAGCAGCGGGAAACACTGACCGAAGAAATCCTGATGGCTCCGGGCTTCGCCCAGCCATTCTTCGATTGCACAAGCGATAGTATTGGCGGGTTTCTCTACCCATGGCATCAGTATTACGCGGATACGGATTGCATGTGGCTAGCTTTGGAGCTTCATCCGTTCGCTGGATCGCATGATTGACGTCGGCTCCATCCACAACGGAGGTTGACCACTGCATTATGAAAGGACGTCAGTCGGAGAATGGCCGTGGCAGAGAGGAAGGTGATCCAGTCGATCGATCGCGCCGTGGTTTGGGACAGCATCCATCTATAGCAGCTCAATGTGCACACGGTTCGCTACGGCGCCCGGGAAAGGAAAGGAAAATGTCGATCTGCTTTCGGCCGGGACATGAACGTTCGTTTGGAACATATCCGCTCAAGGGCGAGGATTTGGAGAAGGCATTTGCCGCTGCGTACGAGGTCGGCTATCGATCATTCGACACAGCTCAACTGTACGGAAACGAGGCCGACTTGGGCGCGGCCATCCGCCAGGCTAACGTCTCGACAGACGACCTTCTCATCACCACGAAAGTGCATCCCGAGAACTACACCGAGGAACAGTTCCTGAAATCGGTGGAGGCGAGTCTGAACGCTCTTGGCGTGTCGAAGGTCGCCCTTCTGCTCCTTCATTGGCCGGATCCGTCCGGGGACAATCGCAAGTCTCTCGCCCTACTTCAGGACGCGAAGCGTAAGGGAATCGCGACCGAGATCGGCGTCTCTAATTTCACGGCCTCAATGATGCGGGACGCGCAATCATTCACCAATGGCGAAATCGCGATCAACCAGGTTGAATTCCACCCGCTTCTCGATCAGTCAATTCTGCTCGACATGTCCTTTCAGACGGGCGTTCCGCTGGCTTCGTTCTCTTCGGTCGCGAGGGGGGAGGTTTTCAAATATCCGCAATTTGGCCAGATCGGCATAGCCTACGGAAAGTCGGCTGCGCAGGTGGTGTTGAGATGGATTCTGCAGAAAGGCGTCGCCGTCAATACAATGTCAACCAAGCCGGAAAACATGCGGTCGAACTTCGACGTCATGGATTTCGTTCTATCTAGCGTCGACATGAAGCGGATCGACGCTCTCACATGCACGAACTTCAGGTGCGTGGACAAGAACAAGGTGCCGTGGACGCCGGAATGGGATTGACCGATTGCATGAGTATGCCATGAGCAACCGCTCTCTGCTTCCTGTCTCTCTGCAAAATCTCCCTGCTCGGTCCCAAAGTTTTTTCTGCGTCATGAAGGTGGTCGAGACCGGCCGCTGTCATGCCGCCAGCATGGCGAACTGCTCGGCCAGGGAGGGATTTGGATTGAATGCGTACTTGCCTGTCGCTTGCGCATCATGTGAAGCATTTCGATCCCGGACAGGATGATGCTGGCGGTGGCCGGCGACTTGAAGGCCAGCATCGGCCGCACACGGCGATTGAATGCGCCGATGGTCCTGCTCGATCCTGTTGTTCAAGTATCGACTTTTCCTGATCGTGATCGGTTTCAGCCAGCGTACTGGGCACCACCGACAAGGGCTGATCAATGACTGTTCGCCGGGCCGGGCAATGTCGGCGAAACCATCAAGTCCGGCGACGGCAAGGTGCTTGGCCATTCCGACGTGGCAACTCTGGTCGCGGCCATGGTTGGTTTGGATCCGGCAACGTCGCCCACGGGGATCCGGCATCCAACCCAATGATGCGCGGTTTGGCGACGCCTAGCAGGTTGGAACCATCGCTGCGGCAATGCAGCAGTCCTGGATGGCTAATGAAAACAAGTCCAAGATGCCGGAGGCGCGCTTACACCGCACCACCGGGGTCTTCGCCGGAGCCAAATGCAGAAAAATCCAGGCGCGTGCTGAAACATCGTGAGGAATTCGATTTGGATTATGTCAGCTGATAAAACGATCCGAATTCAAATTCGATCGATCAATCAGCGCCCTTCGCCGGGGGGCTGTCGGTCCGCATCGCGCCTGACGGTATGCCGGTGCTCCTACGGCCGCCCTGTTGGCGAGGGCTTTCGGGTCATCGCGCTGTCACGCTTCGGCTATCCGCCTTCCCCCTCATGCTCAGCCCTACTCGATGCGGTGGACGCCCCCCCAACGGCATCGCGATGTGCTGTCGTTTCCGACTCTGACACCCGCATCATCAATGGCATTCGCGACTTCGCTTTGGAGCTGATCCGCGAACACTATGTCGACTTCGGTCCAACGCTTGCCCACGAAGAGTGATCGAGCGGCATCAAATCGCCGTCAGCAGAGACGCTGCGCAAATGGATGACGGAGGCCGGGATCTGGACATCGGGCCGTGAACGCAAGCGCCGCGTGCACCAGCCGCGCGGACGGCGCGACTGTCTCGGCGAGATGGTGCAGATCGACGGCTCGCATCACTGGTGGTTCGAGAATCGTGGCCCCAAATGCGCCATGCTCGTCTTCATAGACGACGCGACCGGCAAGCTGCTGCATCTGCGCTTTGCGGGGTCGGAGAACACGTGCGACTATTTTCATGCCGCAAGGCGCTGGGGCAAGCCGCTTTCTTTCTACAGGGACAAGCATGGCGTCTTCCGGACGACACATGTTCGGAGAAGGATAGAAGCAGTGGCCTGACGCAGTTCGGCCGGGCTCTCTATGAGCTCAACATCCACATCATCTGCGCCAACTCCCCACAGGCAAAAGGTCGTGTTAAGCGCCCATCAGACGCTGCAGGACCGGCTTATGAAGGAACTGCGCCTTCGCGGCATCAACACCATCGAGGCGGCCAACGCCTTTGCGCCGGCATTCATGGCGGACTTTAACGCACGTTTTCGCAAAGAACCACGCAACCCGAAGGACATGCGCCGCCCCGATCACGAGAATCTGGTCGGCGCCATGTGCCGCAAGGAGGTCCGCACGCTGTCTCAGGCCCTGACACTGCGCTACGACAAGGTGCTGTTCATTCTCGATCCGACCGATACCGCGAGGCGACTTGCCCGCAAAAAGTTCGTCGTCTGCGACTACCCCGATGGTCGCCTCGAGGTCATGCACGACGGCATTGCCCTGCCTCCTGTCCCGCCATCCCGATGTCTGCCTGGATACGAACTGAGTGGCCGGATCGTGAACTCGGTGGACGAAGGTTTCGACCTTGCCCTTCGCGCGATGGGGCGCCGTGGCCCAGTGCCAGGCTGATGGCGCTTTACATCGCTTCGCGCGGTTTAGCTTAATCAAGCTGTTTGGAAAGGAGCCGAACCCAACAAGCTCACGATGATCCGTATGCGCCGTGATGATAGATCAGCGCCGGGCCTGGCTCTCCGCTCACCACCTGCCGGACGCTGCCGAGGATCAGCGCGTGGCTGTGGCGAATAATCGTGTCCTCGACCGTACAGTCGACCGCGGCGAGCGCGCTGTCGAGTGCCAATGCGCCGCTTGTAAGGCTAGACCAGCGGGCTCCCTCGTAACGCGCCGCCCCCCTCAGGTCACCGCGTCCGGCGAAACGGTCGGCAATCGCCATCTGGTCGGCACGCAGCACATTCACGCAGAAATGCCCATGCCGGCTGATGGCTGCCCAGGTAGACGAGTTCAGGTTGATGCTCACAACCATCACCTCTGGTTCGACCGATAGGGAATGGGCGGTAGTAACGGTTGCGCCCGTCCGTTCGTCGCCAACACCTGCGGTCACCACGGAGACAGCTCCGGCCAAGTGTCGCATCGCAAATTTCAGGGGAATCCGGGTTTCCACTGGGGGAACGCGTTCGGTCAGTGTCATCTGGATAGCCTTATCGTGTTTGCAGCTTCATGACACCTTGTGGCGCAACGCCGTTTGATATCCAAGCCATTCGTCGATTTCAGCGGCGATGCGCTCGGCATGCGCGGTGACTTCGGGAATTCCCATCAATTCGCCAACGCTGCCGCGCGCCAGTGGCCCGCTGACGAAAATGCTGTCGGTCGGGCGCCCGGATGTGCCGACCGCACGGCCTTGACTGTCGGTCTCCAAAGCAAGACCAATCGGGTCGAGCCGGACCAATCCCATCCGCTCGAGCGCCGCAATCGCTGTGTTGGTCCGCAAGACATCGGCGTGCGCCGGTCCGGTCGTCACGATCACACTGTCGAAAGCATCGACAACGAGGCTGCGTTGGCCACGCAGCCGCTGCCGCACGCGAATGCATCCGTCTGCCTATTCGGCGCCGACAATCGATGCGGCGCGATAGGCAAGCCTGCCCTCGGCAACGCGGCGATCGAGCACGGCCGCGATCTGTGGCGCGATGCGGAAGCGATGCACATCCCACAGCGCACGAAGATGACGCACCACGCGGCGCTGCTCGGCTAGCGGCAAGGCCTGCCAGATGGCCTGTCCCCGACGCCGGACGGCATCAAGCACCGGGTGCCAGTCCCCTGACGCTTGGCATCATCGTGGCCCGGATGCGCCTTCCTCACCACACACAGCCTTCTTCAATGTGCCCCGCGCAGATGCCAACATTTCTGCAACCAAACCGCGTACCTGGCACGCCGATAGGTTGCTGCGGCGGATTTTCGCTGTTCGCAGCTGAACAATACCTATCAACCTTGTCATCGCACCTAGTCGCACGTAGAGGCCGTTCGAATTCTCATCGCTCCGCGCGATGTTTGGTCCGTCTGCCCAGAAGAGCGGAGCAAGCCATTGACACCCACGAAGTTGCTGATTGGGCAGATCGCTGTCGTATTCGCAATTGTCATTCTTGGCGTGTGGACTGCAACCCAATGGTGCGCCCACATGCTCTCCTATCAGCCGCCACTCGGCGCGCCATGGTTTGTCGCGGCGGCCTGGCCGGTCTACAAGCCGTGGAAACTGTTCGAATGGTGGTTTCAATTCGACGCCTATGCGCCTGAGGTTTTCGACAAGGCCGGCATGCTTGCTGGAGCCAGTGGGTTCCTAGGCTGTGCCGCCGCGATAGCTGGCTCCCTCTGGCGCGCGCGGCAGCGCGGATTGGTCACCACCTATGGTTCCTCACGGTGGGCCGCGACTCGGGAGATCGAGAAGGCAGGGCTGTTTCAGCCGGCCGGCGTTTTGCTTGGCGAACTGAAGGATCGCTATCTGCGCCATGACGGACCGGAACACGTCATGGCCTTTGCGCCGACACGTTCGGGCAAGGGCGTCGGACTCGTTGTTCCAACCCTTCTTTCCTGGACCGGCTCGGCCGTCATTCACGACATCAAAGGCGAGAACTGGCAGCTGACCTCCGGCTGGCGGTCGAAGTTCTCGTACTCCCTTTTGTTCAATCCCACCGATCCGAGATCGGCGCGGTACAACCCGCTGCTGGAAGTGCGCAAAGGTCCAGATGAGGTCCGCGACGTTCAGAACATCGCAGACATTCTCGTCGATCCGGAAGGCGCGCTGGAGCGGCGGAACCATTGGGAGAAGACCAGTCATTCACTCCTAGTTGGCGCCATCTTGCACGTGCTCTACGCCGAAGAGGAAAAGACGCTTGCCCGCGTCGCCACCTTCCTGTCGAACCCACAACGCTCATTTGTCGCGACACTGCAGCAGATGATGATGACCAACCACCTCGGCGCGGCGGACAAGCCTGAGGCCCATCCCGTTGTGGCGTCGGCGGCCCGTGAGGTGCTGAACAAATCAGAGAACGAGCGTTCAGGCGTTCTCTCGACCGCCATGTCGTTTCTCGGGCTCTATCGTGATCCAACCGTGGCCGCGGCAACATCGGCCTGCGACTGGCGCATTGCCGACCTTGTGGATGCCGAGCGACCGATGTCGCTCTATCTGGTCGTGCCGCCGTCGGATATCTCGCGCACCAAGCCACTGGTGCGATTGGTGCTCAATCAAATCGGCCGGCGGCTGACCGAGCGGCTGGAGGGCGATGCAAAGAAGAGCCGCAAGCATCAGCTCCTGATGATGCTGGATGAATTCCCGGCGCTCGGTCGGCTCGACTTCTTCGAGACTGCGCTCGCCTTCATGGCAGGCTACGGCATCCGCGCTTATCTGATCGCGCAATCGTTGAACCAAATCTCCAAGGCCTATGGCGAGAACAACGCCATTCTCGACAATTGCCATGTGCGGATTGCCTTTTCCTCCAATGACGAGCGCACGGCCAAGCGTATCTCGGACGCGCTCGGTACGGCGACGGAGCTCAGATCCATGCGCAACTATGCCGGCCATCGGCTGGCGCCCTGGCTTTCGCACGTCATGGTGAGCCGCCAGGAAACCGCACGGCCGTTGCTGACGCCGGGCGAGGTGATGCAGCTGCCGCAGGAAGACGAATTGATACTGGTTTCGGGGTTGCCGCCGATCCGCGCGAAGAAACTGCGCTATTACCAGGATCAGAATTTCACCGAACGGGTGCTGCCTTCGCCGGCGCTACGCGAGGGTCCCTACGCGGACTCCCCTGCGTCACGCCCGGACGATTGGGTCGGACAGGTGCGCGGCGTTGACCGCCGTCTTGCTGCCGAGGGCGACAGCACCGGCGCAGCAATCGAAGAGGACGGCGGTCTCCAGCAGCAGCGTCATCCAGGTCTGCCCGAAGACCATCCCCTCCTTGCCCAAGAGCCTGATCAGGAGGATTTGCTCAAGCCTGCTGACGATGATAGCGAGGCGGCTGCCGACCAACGCGTGATGGACCGGATTTCCACCGCAGCACGTGCGTACGGCCTCAACGAGGGAATGGGCGACGACAAGGACATCGTGCCCGGCTTCTGAACGGCGCTCAAAGGCAGAGCGCATCTCAGCGTAGATAACGGCCATAAGCAATTTGGGGTGTCTGGCCGATGCTTGTTCCTGCCGCTGGCGCATCAGCGTCGGTCAGTTGGAACGAGCTTCATGAAGCCCCACCGCATTCGCCACCAGTTTCTGCTCGAACTCGAGTTGAGCAAGAGGCTGGATAAACTTAGTCGTGATCCCTCGGCCACCAAATCCGCGATCGTGGCAAAGGCGGTCGAGGCCTTCATCGAGCGGCGCGGTGAGAACGAGCTCGATCAGCGCTACGGTGTGAGGCTCGACCGTCTTTCCCGCGACCTCGGCCATGTCAGGCGCGATGTCGAGGTGATCCTGGAGAGCTTGGCGCTCTTCATCCGCTTTTCGATCACGCTTCATGCGCACACGCCGGTCCCGGACAGGGCGACGCAGGCGATTGCCCAGGAGCGTTTCGACAAATTTGTCGAACAGGTCGGCCACCAGCTCGCTTCTGGGAAACGGTCTCTTGGCAAAGACAATCGTGGGGGAGGGGAAGGATGAGTTCTCATCCAGAAGCCGAGCATCGCCGCCGCGCCATGCTGCGCACCGCCATGGGCCCGGCGATCACCGAAGCCCTTGCCGATCCGACCGTCATTGAGGTGATGGTCAATCCCGACGGTGCGCTGTGGCTCGACCGGTTGGGTGAAGGCCGGGGCGATACCAGCGTGCATATGCACCCGTCCGAGGCGGAACGCATCATTCGCCTGGTCGCGTCACACGTGCGCGACGAGGCGCATGCGGACAATCCGATTGTCAGTGCCGAACTTCCGTCGGGCGAGCGCTTTGAGGGTCTGCTGCCGCCGGTCGTGCTGGCGCCATGCTTCGCCATCCGAAAGCCTGCGGCAAAACTCTACACGTTGGCCGACTATGTCGCCGATGGCATCATGCTGCAGGTGCAGGCCGATGCCCTGAGGAAGGCGGTGCGCGAGCGGCGCAACATCCTGGTCGCCGGCGGCACGTCGTCGGGCAAGACAACACTTGCCAATGCGCTGCTGGCACAAGTCGCCGATTGCGACGAGCGGGTGATCCTGATCGAGGACACGCGCGAACTGCAATGCGCGGCGAAGGATTGCGTTGCCTTGAGGACGAGGCGGGGGTCGGTCACGCTCGCCGATCTCCTGCGCTCGACGCTGCGGCTCAGACCCGACCGCATCATCGTGGGCGAAGTCAGGGGCGCGGAGGCCCTGGACATGCTGAAGGCATGGAACACCGGGCATCCCGGCGGCATCGCCACGGTTCACGCCAATTCGGCGCGCTCCGCCCTCTACCGGATCGAGCAACTCGCCCAGGAAGCCGTCGTCACCGTTCCCCGCCGTCTCATAGCCGATGCCATCGATCTAATCGTGTTCATCGCCGGGCGCGGATCCTCGCGCCGCATCGACGCGATCGCCGAGGTCACCGGTCTCGACGGCAGCGGCGATTACGTCGTCGCCCCGCTCACGCTTTCGCAACTCCAGCAGCTTTGAAAGGTCACCTCATGCGCAAGAAGCTTCGCTTTCTTTCGTTCACCGCGCTCGCGTTTCTTATTACGGCCCCAGCTTACGCAGCGGGCTCCGGCATGCCATGGGAACAGCCGCTGCAGCAGATCCTGGAATCGGTGCAGGGACCGGTCGCCAAGATTGTCGCGGTGATCATCATCATCACCACCGGCCTGACGCTCGCCTTCGGCGACACGGCAGGCGGTTTCCGCCGGCTTATCCAGATCGTCTTCGGCCTGTCGATCGCCTTCGCGGCATCGAGCTTCTTTCTCTCCTTCTTCTCCTTCGGCGGCGGGGCACTCGTCTGATGGCCACCGGAGAGCAGCATATCGCAGGCTTCGAGGTTCCCGTTCACAGGGCATTGACCGAGCCGATCCTGCTGGGCGGCGCACCGCGAGCGGTGGCGATCCTCAATGGCACGGTGGCCGCGGCAATAGGCCTTGGCCTGCAGCAGTGGATTGCCGGGCTGGTGCTCTGGATCGCCGGCTACACGCTCGCGGTCTTTGCCGCTCGCCGCGATCCGGACTTCGCCGGCGTGCTTGTCCGTCATCTTCGCCTGAAGGGGTGGCTTGCATGCTGAACCTTTCGGAGTATCGCGGTAAGGCCGATCGGCTTGCCGATCATCTGCCTTGGGCCGCACTGGTCGCTCCGGGCATCGTTCTCAACAAGGACGGCAGCTTTCAACGGACCTTCCGGTTCCGCGGCCCCGATCTGGAAAGCGCGACGGAAGCCGAACTTGTCGGCATCTGCGCGCGGGCAAACAATGCGCTGAGAAGGCTTGGCTCCGGCTGGGCATTGTTCTTCGGAGCCGAGCGCGTCGAAGCGCTGGGCTATCCGAATTCGCGTTTTCCCGACGCGGCTTCATGGCTGGTCGATGAAGAACGGCGTGCGGCCTTCGAGGGCAAGGTCGAGCACTTCGAGAGCCGCGATTACCTGAGCTTGCTATTTATGCCGCCGCCAGACGCCCAAGCGCGGGCGGAAAGCGCACTCGTCGACTTTCGTCATTCCCAGGGCGTAAGAGACTGGCGCCAGGAACTGGCGCGATTTCGTGATGAGACCGACCGCGTCCTGGATCTCCTGTCGGGCTTTATGCCCGAAGTGCGCGCTCTCGATGATGCCGAGACGCTGACTTACCTACACGGCACAATCTCGCCCCGCCGCCATCCTGTCACCGTCCCGGAGACGCCGATATATCTCGATGGCGTGCTGGTCGATGCACCGCTCACCGGCGGCTTGGAGCCGATGCTAGGTGAGCAGCATCTGCGTACCCTTACCATTCTCGGCTTCCCGAGCCTCACCCGGCCCGGAATCTTGGATCCCCTTAACAATCAAGATTTCGCCTATCGCTGGATGACGCGCTTCATCCCGCTCGACAAGACGGAAGCCACCAAGACACTGACCCGGTTGCGGCGGCAGTGGTTTGCCAAGCGCAAATCGATCGTCGCGATCCTACGCGAAGTTGTGACCAACGAACCGGTCCCGCTCGTCGACAGCGATGCCGACAACAAGGCGCTCGACGCCGACGAAGCACTTCAGGCGTTGGGCGGCGATCATGTCGGCTTCGGCTATCTCACCACTACCGTGACGGTATGGGACGAGGATCGCCAAGCCGCCGCGGAGAAACTTCGCGCGGTCGAGCGCATTGTCAACGGACTCGGCTTCACCACAATCCGTGAAAGCGTCAATGCGGTCGAGGCGTGGCTCGGCTCGTTGCCCGGCCATGTCTATGCCAACATTCGCCAGCCGCTCATTCATACATTGAACCTTGCCCATCTCATGCCGCTATCGTCGGTTTGGGCCGGTCCGGCGACAAACGAGCATCTCGCGAAAGTCACCCGGATGGAGGCACCGTCGCTTCTTGTTGCCGAGACCAGCGGGTCGACCCCGTTTCGGCTTTCCACCCATGTCGACGATGTCGGTCACATGCTGATCGTCGGTCCAACTGGTGCCGGCAAGTCGGTTCTGCTTGCCCTCATCGCTCTGCAGTTCCGCCGCTATGCCGGCGCACAGGTTTATGTCTTCGACAAGGGCAACTCGGCCCGCGCGGCGACACTCGCCACGGGTGGAGAGCACCATGCGCTTGGTGCGGACGGTGCGCTTGCCTTCCAACCGCTGCGCAATGTCAACGACCAGGCTGTCCGCAGCTGGGCAGCCGAATGGATCGCCGGCCTCATCGCCCATGAGAATGTCACCGTCACGCCGGAGGTGAAGGAGGCGATCTGGTCGGCCCTCACCAGCCTTGCCACCGCGCCGGCGCAGGAACGCACGCTCACTGGGTTGTCGGTCCTGCTTCAGTCCAATGCGCTGAAATCCGCGTTGATGCCGTACACGCTCGATGGCCCGTTCGGGCGTCTGCTCGACGCCGATGACGATCGGCTGGCCTTGTCGGATGTGCAGTGCTTCGAGACCGAAGAGCTGATGCACAGCCAAGGCGCTGTGCTGCCGGTGCTCACCTATCTCTTCCATCGTCTCGAGGAGCGGTTCGACGGACGGCCGACGCTGCTGATGCTCGACGAGGCGTGGGTCTATCTCGACAACCCTCTCTTTGCCGCCCGCATCCGTGAATGGCTGAAGGTGCTGCGAAAGAAGAACGTGTCGGTCATCTTCGCCACGCAGTCGCTGGCTGACATTGCTGGCTCAACAATCGCGCCGGCGATTATCGAGAGCTGCCCCCAGCGCATTTTTCTTCCCAATGACCGTGCCGTGGAACCGCAGGCGCGGGTGGCCTATGAGCGATTTGGTCTGAACGAGCGGCAGATAGAACTGGTCGCCCGGGCGACGCCGAAGAGGCAATACTATCTGCAGTCGCGTCGCGGCAACCGGCTCTTCGAGCTCGGGCTCGGCCCCATCACGCTTGCGCTTTGCGGAGCCTCCGACCCGGCCACGCAGACCCTGATCGACAGGGTCCTGTCGGAGCACGGACAGGACAGCTTTGCCGCCCGGTTCTTGAGCGCGCGCGGCCTCGATTGGGCTGCCGAGCTTCTCCAGCAATTCCCTAAACCAGACAAGGAGCAATCGTCATGATGCGGCGCCGCCTTCTCACCAGCCTGATCACCGTTTCCCTAATCGCAAAACCGATGGCCGACTACGTCCAGCCGGCCCACGCCCTAATCGTGTTCGATCCGTCGAATTATGTGCAGAACGTGCTGACAGCGGCACGTTCCCTGGAGCAGATAAACAACCAGATCCAGTCGCTTCAGAACCAGGCGACCATGCTGCAGAACATGGCGCGCAACCTTCAGCACCTGGATTTCTCTTCCGTGGGCCAGCTCACAGGTTCGCTCCAACGGATCGACGGCCTGATGACCCAGGCCAGCGGCCTGAGCTTCGATCTCGACAAGCTTCAGAACCAGTGGCGTGTGCAATATCCGGAAAGCTACGACGCCACAATCGAGGTCAGCGATGTGGCGAGCGCCGCGCGCGAGCGCTGGCAAAACGCCATGCAGGCGTTCCGCCAAACCATGAGCGCGCAGTCGCAGATCGTGGAGAACGTGCGGGGCGACGGCGACCTGCTTACCGACCTCGTCAACCGCAGTCAGGGCGCGGCAGGTGCCCTTGAGGCAAGCCAGGCCACCAATCAGCTGATCGCGCTTTCGACCAAGCAGCAGATGCAGATCCAGACGCTGCTCGCGACCCAGTTCCGGGCTGAAGCCGAAGATGCTGCCCGCAAGGCGCAGTCCGAGGAAGCCGCCCGCGAGACGACGAAGCGTTTCCTGGGCACCGGTACGGCCTATCCCGGCAACTGATCAGCAGTTCTTCAAGACAACGAGGAAGGCGGCGACATGAATGACCTCGGCGTCATCGATCGCTTCATGGAGACTTTTACCCGCTATATTGATAGCGGGTTCGGTCTGCTTTCCGGCGACGTCGCTTTTCTCACCACCATCCTGATCGGTATCGACATCACGCTGGCAGGCCTGGTCTGGGGGTTCGGCGGCGAGCCCAATGTTCTTGGCCGGCTTGTCCGAAAAGTGCTCTATGTCGGCGCCTTCGCCTTCATCCTGAACAATTTTAAGAACCTCGCCGACATCATCTATCATTCCTTTGCCGGGCTCGGCATCAACGCATCGGCCGGCAATCTGTCCGCCGACAGTCTCCTGCGGCCAGGCCGCATTGCCGCGGCCGGCTTCGAGGGCGCCTGGCCGCTGCTCAATCAAGCGAGCCAGCTAGTCGGCTTCCCCGAGATCTTTGGCAACGCGCTGACCATCTTCGTGCTGCTTCTCGCCTGGTTCCTGGTCCTCATCGCCTTCTTCATTCTTTCCATCCAGCTCTTCATCACCATCCTGGAGTTCAAGCTCACTACGCTGGCCGGCTTCGTTCTGGTGCCCTTCGCGCTTTGGAACCGATCGGCGTTTCTGGCCGAGCGCGTGCTCGGCAATGTGATTTCGTCGGGCATCAAAGTAATGGTGCTGGCCGTGATCGTCGGCATTGGCTCCACGCTCTTTGGCGAGTTCGTTTCCGCCCTGCAGGGCAAGGAGCCGGACCTGGCGGCGGCCATGTCTCAGGTGCTGGGTGCGCTGGCGCTGCTTGGGCTCGGCATTTTTGGGCCCGGGATTGCCTCGGGACTTGTCTCCGGCGCGCCGCAGCTTGGCGCGGGCGCAGCACTTGGAACAACGGCGGCTGCAGCCGGATCAACGCTCGTTGCCGGAGGCGCCGCGTTTGCCGCCACGGGCATGGCGGCCGGCGGTAGTCTTGGTGCAATCCGTGCCGGCACAGCTATGGGGTCGGCTGCTTCCACGGCCTGGCATATGGGCCGTGCAACAGCGCCTGACTCCGGCCTCTCCGGGGTAGCTGCTGGGCTGCAGGGTGTTGCGAGTGCCGCTGGCGGCGCCGCGATGCGGGGAATGCGATCCGCAGCAGAACCATTCCGCCGTAGTGCCGATGCCGGTCGCGAGGCTGCCTGGACAGCGACCGGCGGCACGCCGACCCGCTCGATGAACGGAAGTTCCCCCGCTGCGGATCCAGCCGCGGCGCCTGCATGGGCAAGGCGTCTGCGTTCCGAACAGACAGCCCGCGCCCATCGCCACGCCGCCACGCAAGCGGTGCGCGATGGCGATCGTGGCGGAAGCGGCGCCAACCCCTCTCTCAACGATAAGGAAGACTAGATGCTCTTCAAGCGACCTGTTCAGCGTTACGCGAAGACGCCCCACCCCGTCACACCATACCAGAAGGCCGCCCAACTTTGGGACGAGCGCATCGGCACAGCGCGCGTGCAGGCAAGGAACTGGCGCCTGATGGCCTTCGGCTGCCTCGCTCTGGCCACCGGGCTCTCTGGTGGACTCTTGTGGCAGTCGATGCAGGGCCGCGTCGTGCCCTATGTCGTCGAGGTAGATCGTTTCGGTGAAACACGGGCTGTCGCGCCGGCAATCCAAACCTACGAGCCCGACGATGCCCAGATTGCCTGGCATCTCGGCCATTTCATCCAGAACGTCCGTTCCATCTCCACCGATCCGGTGCTGGTGCGGCAGAACTGGCTCTCGGCCTACGACTTTGCCACCGACCGTGCAGCCCTCTTTCTCAATGAGTACGCTAAGGCCAATGACCCGTTCGGCAAGATCGGCACGCGCAGCGTCTCGGTGCAGGTGACGAGCGTGGTTCGAGCGTCCGACAGCTCCTTTCAAGTCAAATGGACCGAGCAGGTCTTTGAGCGCGGCAGCCTCGCCAGCACAACTCGTTGGACCGGGATCCTCACCATTGTGATCCGGCCGCCGAACAATGCCGATCAGCTGCGCAAAAACCCGCTCGGCGTCTTCATCAATGCCATCGACTGGTCGCGCGAGCTCGACAGTGCCGCGCAGACTTTCGTTCCCCCAAAGGAGCCCGCCAATGATAAATAGACTCTCGTCGCTCCGCACTGCGCTAATCCTCTCGGCGTTGGCTGCGGTCATCTCCGCCTGTGCCTCGAAGCCGGTGCCGCCGCCGCAGATTTCCTATGACCATGCTGACTTCAAGCCGGCCGCGATTGAGAAGGCGCCGGAGAAGCCCGTCAAAGTCGTGGAAGTGCCGAAACCGCTGCCGCTGCCCGGCCAGTTGCAGCCCGAGCCGGGCAAGGCTGCTGAAGACAGGCGCTCGCCTGAAGAACGTGTCGCCTATGCCAACAAGGCGGCGACGCAGCAACCCACCAAATATGGCTATGTGAATGCGGTGCAGGTTTACCCCTTTGCCGAAGGCGCGCTCTACCAGCTCTATGCCGCACCGGAGCGCGTCAGCGATATCGCTCTGCAGTCAGGCGAGAAACTCCAATCCGTGTCGGCCGGTGATACAGTGCGCTGGGTAATTGGCGACACCGTCAGTGGCTCCGGCGATGACCAGCGCACCCATGTGCTGGTGAAGCCCTTCGCGCCGGGACTTGCCACCAATCTGGTGATCACCACGGACCGGCGAAGCTATCACCTGCAGCTTCAAAGCACGGATAAGACCGCCATGGCGGCAATCTCCTGGACCTACAGCGAGGACCAGATCATCGCGCTACGCCGGCGCAATGCGCAGGCCGAGGCTGCTATGGCAGTGGCGTCGAATGTGGCTCTCGAAAATATTCGCTTCCGCTATTCGATTACCGGCGACATGCCGCCCTGGAGGCCGACCCGCGCGTTCGATGATGGCAGCAAGGTCTACATCGAGTTCCCGCGCCGCATCGATCAGGGCGAGGCCCCGCCGCTCTTCATCGTCGGTGCTGACGGGGACAACCAGCTCGTCAACTACCGCATACGGGGCAACTATTACATCGTCGATCGCCTCTTCGCCGCGGCCGAACTGCGCCTAGGCGCCAAGCAGCAGCAGGTGGTGCGCATCACGAGGACCGACGGCAGGCAAGCGCCGCGGCGGATATTGCTCTTTTCGCGTTCCAGCAGGTGAGGGACGGCCCATGACGGATACTTCCCGCTCCGATGCTCCACCGAAACTCGATCCAGAACAGCTGCAGCTGCGGGCCTCGCCTCGCCGCGCTGTGCGCTTCAAGCGCGGCATTATTGTCGCCATTGCTGCTGTTGGTTCCGGGACCGTTCTAGGCGTCACCATGATGGCGCTGCAGGGACCGGCGCTGCGCATCAAAGAGCAGGCTGAAGAGCTTTACAACACTGAGCGGAAGCCAACCGCGGAGGCAATTGAAAGGCTGCCTAAGGACTATTCCGGGATCAAGCCCAAGCCTCCGGTGCTTGGACCACCGCTGCCCGGCGACCTCGGCCGCCCCATCCTTGAGCACCAACGCCAGCTGGGCATCGCGCCGGGCCAGGAGGTTTCGGCGGAGGAGCAGCGCCTTGCACAGCAGGCGATCGAGGCGCGCGAATCGCAAGTCTTCTTCCGGATCGAAAATCGACCCCGGCAAGCGGATGCCGCGGGCAACGGGCAGGGCGGGCGTCCACCCTTTGAGGCAACGGCTCCGCAATCCGATGCCGCACGCGATTCAGCTTCCGTAGCACCGGCCGAGGGCGACCAAAACAATCAACAGCGCAAGCTCGATTTTGTCAGCCAGCGGAACACAAGTGGAATCTACAATCTACATGCATTGCAGACGCCGGCTTCGCCGTATCAGCTGATGGCCGGCAGCGTCATCGCAGCGAGCCTGATCACTGGCATCAATTCCGACTTGCCCGGCCTCGTCGTCGCACAGGTCACCGAGAATGTGCACGACACAGTCACCGGCAGCACCTTGCTCATTCCGCAAGGCTCTCGCCTGATTGGCACCTATGACAGCGTTGTTGCCTTTGGACAAAGGCGCGCGCTGCTGGTCTGGCAACGGATACTGCTGCCCGACGGCTCTTCGATCGAAATCGACAATCTGCCGGCAACAGACACTGCCGGCTATGCGGGGCTTGAGGACAAGGTGGATTTCCACACCTGGCAGCTGATGAAAGGCGTTGCGCTGGCCACGTTGCTGGGGGTCGGCACGGAGCTGAGCCTCGGGGAAGACGAAAGCGACCTGGTCAAAGCGATCCGCGAATCCGCTCAGCAGAACGTCAGTCAAGCTGGCCAGCGCATCACCGAGAAGAACCTCAATATTCAGCCCACGATCACCGTCCGCCCTGGTTGGCCACTGCGCGTCATCCTGCACAAGGATCTTGTGCTACGGCCGTACCCGAATTGACTGGAGTCATCATGACCAATCTGAAACTCGGCAAACTTCCGGATCGGACACCTTCGAAGATCACCATAAGCGTAAGTGCAGACATGAACCAAGCACTGAAGGACTATGCGGCGCTTTATCGTCAGACCTATGGCGAGTCCGAATCGGTAGCGGAACTGATCCCGTTCATGCTGGCGGAGTTCCTGGAGAGCGACCGAGCGTTTGCCAAGGCCAGAAAGGAAGGGCTCCCTGTCGTCGACAAGTCAGAGAAATCGCGGCGGCAGCCAATTTCAGGGTCCGAATAAGTGACAGCGACCAGTGAGTCCGAGGGGGACACCTTTCTGGGCGAGCAAATGCATTGAAGCAATTTGCCGGCGGCAAGCCGAAACATAGGGTACAATAGACGAGCTGATCTGCCCCGAACCAATGCCGGCTCTGCGCCCAATTTCGGCCGTTGAGGGGAGCTCTGCCGCTTCCTAAAAGCAGACGTCGCCGGCTAGGACGCTGTAGGTCAGGTTTCCGCGCGTGGCTGTCGTGGTAGCCACCATCGAGGAACGCGGTCACTTTCTCCCCGGTTCTCACAGCTTGTGGGGAAGCTTGCCAGCGTTATCGCGCTACGCAGTAGTCCCAGTATCCTCTCGTTCTGGCGTTGTTCGACCAGAACCAACACAGGTCTGCAGAAGGTGCAGGGGGTGGCACAGATGCGGCCGCTACGGCGACGATTGTCCCCAATGCTACTCCAGCCACAATGGCTCCAAAATATGGCCTGCGGACCCAACGACGAACCGGCCGTACCACCACGTTTCTCCTAATAATAACGTTCGGCCTCGGACGTACCACTCTCGGCCTGATTACCTTTCTGCGAACCACCGGCTCTGCGAAGGGGCGAGTCCACTGCTCACCGGACGGTCGCACATCTGTAGGAAAAGAAAATGCGGGCTGTGCCACTGCCAAGGTCGAAACTATGGCAATCGTTTTGAGAACGGTGTTCATTTCAGCTTTCTCCTCTGTCTAAGGCACCTTTTTCACTTTGGGGGCTGCTAGGTTAGCTTAACGATGGCGTCGCCTGGTCAATAGATGCGCAGCGTCAACTCAACTGCGCGGCTATTGCTGCGACTTTCGCAAGAAATCCTCGACAACGTTTGACATGTCGAATGAGCTTCCGCCTTGCACCGGCGGATATTGGGCGAGTGTTTTTAGGTGCTCGCCGACGAGTTCGTTCATTGGCTGGAACAGCCACGATACCCTCTGCTCCAGATGACCGAAGGAATCGATGCTGTCGTAACTCTCGAATGGATCAGCTCGAATGTTAAAAAATATCAATTGGGGTCTAATGATATCGTAGTAGTTTTCGCGTGTCTGGAAATGTACCTTCCACGGACTGATTCGGATAGCCATTAACTTGCTTTCATAGTAGTAAAAGAAATTCGTTCGGCTGCTCTCCAGCGCTTTGCCTGTCCAATAGTTTAGATTGTTGACACCATCGATATACTGTTTCTTTTCACTCTTCATCAGTTCGACAACACCAGCTTCGCCGGCGGCCGCAGCGAAGCTGGTGAACATGTCCCTATGAGCCTGAATGCCGTTCAGAACCTGGCCAGCCTTGATCACGCCCGGCCAGCGCAGCATCGAAATCACCCGCACGCCGCCTTCGTAGGTGGTCATCTTTTCGCCGCGGAACGGCGTTGTCCCGCCCCACGGCCAAGATGAATGTTCCGGCCCGTTATCGGTCGAGTACCAAACGATGGTGTCGTCCTCGAGCCCGTTCTCCTTGAGCCAATCGAGGACGAGGCCAATATCATGGTCGTGCTGGAGCATGCCGCTGCCATGGATATCTTCATCGTAGGTGTATTTATCGGCGGCATAGCGCCACTTGTCGTTCAGGTGGGTGTAAAGATGCATGCGGCTGGTGTTGAGCCAAACGAAGAATGGCTTCCCGCTGCCGTTCGCCTTTTTCATGAAATCGAACGCTTTAGGGATGACCTCGGCGGCATCGAAATCTTTCATCCGCTCAATGGTGAGCGGTCCGGTGTCCTCGATGATCTGTTTGCCGATGCGACCAAATCGTGGATCCTCCGTGACATCGTCCGTGTCGCTGGCGACTGAGTGCAGCACGCCACGCGTCCCGTACTTGTTTGCAAAGGCCTTCGACCCACCGGGATATGCTTTGGCGAACTCCTGGTAGTCGCGATACTCGGGCTGCTCCTGGGTATTCAGGTGGTACAGATTGCCGAAGAATTCGTCGAAACCGTGCGCTGTCGGCAGGTGCTCGTTGCGATCCCCAAGGTGGTTCTTGCCGAAATGACCAGTGGCGTAGCCGGCCTTCTTCAGCACCTCCGCCAAGCAAGGTGATGCCGCTTGCAGGCCAAGTTTGTCACCCGGCACCCCGACGGTCACCATTCCGGAGCGGATCGGATACTGGCCGGTGATGAAAGATGCTCGGCCTGCGGTGCAGGAGTTCTGAGCATAGTGATCGGTGAACCGGATACCCTCCAACCCGACGCGGTCGATATTGGGAGTGGTGTAGCCCATCGTGCCCATCCCATAGGCACTGACATTCTGCCAGCCGATGTCATCGCCCCAAATCACGAGGATATTTGGTTGTCGGCCCGAGGAAGAATTTGCGGGCTGGTTCTGGGCTTGCGCGGCTTGGATTTGAATCGCGCTGGCTACCCCAAGTGCCGAGGCTGCCAAGGAGGTGCCGCCCAGCAAAAGAGAACGTCTATTGACCCGGACTGGACTTGGATTATTTCTGCCCTTTGTCATGTGTTTGTTTCTCCGTTTAGCCTTACCTGTCTTCACCGGGAGTCGCGTCATGGCAGCACAATGAGTTCAGCCGTGCTCTGTCACGAACTGCTGTGGCCCAATATGTTGGGCGAGAACAAACCGAAGCGCTGACGTGGATGCGCTTCAGCGATGTTGTGCTCCTATCGCGGCACTTCGCGAAACGGCGCTCTCAGCTCGGGATGCGCTCGCCAGCGTCACTTTCTCCTCTGAACATGATCAATCCTCTCATTATGACGAGCCTTCCGCCGGATCGGAATCACTCCGCCGCCGGATCGTGCTTTAGAATCGTACCGAGCTGATCGGGGGCGGGGGTGTTTCCTTTTCCCTCCACCATCGCGATGGGAGCACTGACCGTCGTTGCCGCGACCTTGCCTACGGTTCCCACAGTGCCGGCAATCACCATGCCTAGTCCGTCGCCAAGGCCTACTCGCGAGTCCGTCAGGATTTGACCGGAGGCCAATTGAGCTCCCAGCAACGCCACGATTGCAGGACTCTCGGCAAACTTGCTGTGGTTTAAACGATCGTCCGTCTTTACGTTGGTGAGGTCGATTACCGTAACCCCTGCTGCCTGCAGCTTTGATTTGTACGGTTCCTTTGACGGATCAATCTGCCCCACCCGATCGACATCGCCAGAAATCAGGCGCGAGATGGCAAGCGCCCGGTCGTCTCGCGAGATCATGATCGTGAACTTGGGTTTTTCCGGCCCGAGTTCGGTCCACTGGCGCCCGAAGACGTCCACATCAAGGTCGGGAGATGCAAGAATTACGTTCTTGACCTTGGGAGACACCCGCCCGTCCTGCAATGCCATCTGCCTGAGCGACTCCATGGCGAGCCACGTCCCCATCGAGTGAGCCATGACCGTAATGTCCGTGACGGTGCGATCATTGGCCAAAGCCTTCAATGTTCGCTCGAATGCGGTGCGGGAAAAGTTGGTGCTTTCCTTGTCGTAGTTGTAGTCGAGCACGCTCGCGCGCGACGGCCAGGTGAAGAGAATGGGTGTGACCTTTGCCCCCGAGTCATGGACAAATTGCGCAAAGCGAAAAACGGAATCCTCATAGCGGTTGTTGAAGCCATGGACGAACACGAGGACATGACCGTTCGAATTGTGGGAGTGCAGCCAGTCGCCCGCCTGGGGAATCGAAAGGTTCTTCACGGCAACGACGGCGAATTCCTTTTGGGGATTCGGCGGCAGCTTTTTCGGCCACTCGACCGTGCCGGATACCCGGTTCGGGGGAATTGAAATCGTCAAGTCGGTCAACGAAAGTGTCGGGCTGCGTTCGCCTGTAAACAGAGTTGCAGGATCGCCGGAAGGTTTGCGGCTGGTCGCCACCAACATCGTTACCTCCGACGTCGACGCCGACATGTTCGCGGCGACTGGCGCTAGGACGCCTTGCGGTCCCCCTCCGCACGCAGTCAGCGTGAGCAGACACAAAACCGAAGCAATTTCTGCAGCCCGCTTGAACATTGACTGGCTCATGGTCTTTCCTAAGGAGAACCTCCGCATCTGGATCAACGCCGACATAGCCCTTGGTCGCTTCTGACCCGAAGCGGACCGATTTGCTCCAAGGGAGGCCGCGGATGGGTTGTGCTCATTGACCATTCAATCCAGTTTTCTATGCACGATGCAGCGAAAGCCGAGATGAGAGACAGACGTGTCGACCGGTTGCGCCATTCGCGCTGCGGGCCGATAGCGCCGGCAGTAATTTGGCGCACACAGATGGGAGCCACCCTTGGTGACCCTACGCGGGATCTTCACATCGCGCAGCCGGGCGTCGTAGCTCGCTTCGCGATTGCCTCCACGCGGATTAACGGCCGTGCAGCACGGGCTGTTGATCGCCTTGTGTTCCTGATACCAGTCAGTCGTCCATTGCCAGACATTGCCAGCCATGTCGTAAAGACCGAAGCCGTTGGCAGGGAATGAACCTACCGGGGCCGTATATTCAAAACCGTCGTCAACAGCATTCCGGTAGGGAAACTCTCCCTGCCAGGTATTTGCCATATGCTTGCCGTCCGGCGTAAGATCGTGCCCCCAGACATACTCGGCGCCGTCGAGGCCGCCTCGCGCTGCGAGTTCCCATTCGGCCTCAGTGGGAAGTTCCTTGCCAGCCCATTCGGCAAATGCCGCTGCATCCTCATATGCGACATGCACAACAGGATGTTCTGCAAGCCTTCTGATCGTGCTGGCAGGCCCCCGGGGATGGCGCCAGTTGGCGCCCTGGACATAGACCCACCAATTGTAGTGATTGCTGAGGTCGACCGGGCCGTCCGGCTTCCTGAACATCATCGAGGATGGAGCCAGGAGGTGCGCCAAGGCGCCGGGATAATCATCGGGATTGGCTGGGTTCTCAGCCAGGGTGACATAGCCAGTTGCCGCCACGAATCGTTCGAAGTCGCGATTGGTGACGGTGAATTTGTCCATCCAGAAACCGTCGACACTGACCCGGTGTGACGGCGCCTCCTCCGGATAGTGGGTGTCCGAGCCCATCAGGAAGGTGCCGCCTGGGATCCAGAGCATACCCGGAAAAGGCGGCTCGGCCGCGGCGCAATCGAAGACTTCGGCAAGGGAATCGGTGCTCATCGAAATGATCCTAAAAACAGGCACTCACATCGTCGGTCCGCACGGTCAACGTGTTGCCATCACGGCGAGCGCACCGCGTCACGCGACCGCTCAGAACTTCCCGGCGACGTCAAAGAAGACCGCGTCTCCCTTCATGCGGTTTTCGACCTCAACCTCATGGGCCCATCTCAAGGTGAAATCGACCTCGGTCTTCTCTCCGAACCTGGCCTTGTATTTGACCAGCGGGCCTATCGCGGTGGAGCGGCCCCTGAAGCCATTGTGGGTGTCGGCGAATGCACCGCGGTCGTCTTCAATCTGGTCCAGAAAGCCTGCGATCGCCCCGACGGACAGGCTCTTCGTAATGTCCTTTGTGACCGAAAGATCGAGGTGAGCCGTCGCGCCGCTGTAGTAGTCGGTGTCGGGGTTCTTGGTGTTGATGTCGACGCCGAACTTGGCGGAGAGGTCCAGCCCGTGCTCGGGGACTAGATAGGTGAACCCGAAGGCCGGGCTGAATGTCCAATAGTTGAGTCCTATGAAGGCCAGGTCACCCTGCTTCCATTCACCGGTTGGTGCCGTAATCATCAGGGATGCCGATACCCACGTGTTCATGGCGTCGTTGTGCCAGCCAAGCACGACCGGCGCGAAAGCGATGTCGCCGAGCGCGGCGACCTGCTGATCCACCCCAAAGGGGCCGACCTGGGCCTTTGCTCCGGTCCAGCCAATAGGGACGGCGACCTCAACGGCGTAGGTCCAGTTGCCCGGCAGATGCAGTTCGGGCACGTAGATCCCCGCCAGGACAGTGGCCCAGACATCGCCGCTCATGCCGACCGCCACTGACCCATTGCCGAACGGTATCTGGCCACTTGCCTCGCCATGGTAGTAGACGTTGGAGACCGCCCAATAGGCAACGCCCGGCGTGGGCGGCACAATGCCCGCACCGGGGCCTGCGAATGCTCCTGGCACGTAGCGCCCGGCAACGGCCTCGGTAGCCTTGGCTTCCCTGACGGAAACGAAGGCAGCAACTAAGACTGCCGCGGCCAGTAGGCACGGAGTTGATCCGGATTTTATCATCTCACCCTTCTCCAGAAGCGGCAGGCGCTCCCGTATAGCCAAGCTCTTAAGGTGCGCCTGATCAGACCCATTCATTTCAAGTCCACCGTCACCCGACCGGCGACCAACCCGTCTGCGGCCCCAGCAGGGGGCAGGATGTCGCTGACGCTGGAGAACTGCGTGCGCAGTCCGCTCTTGTCAGTGTTTTTGCCGCCCAGTAGACACCCCATCGGACTGCGAAGTGCCGCCAAGCGCGAGGCGACCTGTTTGGTACACTGGAATGGCGTCTTCATCGCCCAAGCCAAGCTAACCGAAAGCTGACTCCCCATCCTGAAAGTTCCTGTCATTGCCAACGCAGCGTCACTCCTTGCCCGAGCCGCCGGCTTCCTGCAATTTTGCCAGAACCTGGTCGAGCGCGAAGCTGCCCGGCTTCTGTCGCGGCGGGAAATCGACATAGGTTTGCAGGTACTGGCCGACAAAGGCCTGCGCCGGCACCAGCACGAAACCGCGCTCGACCCGCCATTTGTCGTAATCGCCGGCAACTCGCTGCGCGATCTCAAAGGGGTCGGCCCGCAGGTCGAACAACTTGGGAAGCCGCAGCGTGATCAGCGGATCCTGCCATACGTCCAGGCCCTCGGTCCTTTGCTCCATGAACAGGATCTTCCAACGGTCATAGCGCAGGGCGGAGAGGTTTCCGTCATCGGTCCAGTAGAAGAACTCTTTGCGCTTGCTCGGGCCGGTGCCGGCCAGAAGGTCGTGCTGGTCATAACCGTCGAGATGGACTTTGAAGCTTTTGCCCGCCGCTTCGTAGCCGGTCAGGAGTTTCTTCTTGACGTCCGGCTCACCGGCCGCGGCCACCAGCGTCGGGACCCAGTCTTCGTGAGAGACGATATCGTTGATCTCGGTTCCCGGCTTGGTGACACCGGGCCAGCGTATCATACCGGGAACGCGGTAGCCGCCTTCCCAACTGGTGTTTTTCTCGCCATGGAATGGGGTGGTTCCGCCATCTGGCCATGAGAACACCTCGGCGCCGTTGTCGGTGGTCCAGAGCACGATGGTGTTGTCGGCGATGCGGAGGTCGTCAAGCTGCTGCAGAAGCTGGCCGACCATGCCGTCGTGCTCGGCCATGCCATCGGCCTCCAACCCCAGGCCGGTCTTGCCTTGCGACGCCGCCTTGAGGTGGGTGTAGATGTGCATGCGGGTCGTGTTGAACCAGCAGAAGAACGGTTTGCCCGCCTTGGTGCTCTTGTCTATGAAGCTCATTGCTGCGCCGAGGAACTCTTCGTCCACCGTCTCCTGACGCTTGACGGTCAGCGGACCGGTGTTCTCGATCTTCTGCTTCCCGACGCGGCCCCAGTGCGGGTCCTCGGTGGGATCGTCCGTGTCTGTCGCGAAGCACTTGAGCACGCCACGCGGCCCGAATTTTGCGAGGAACCCCGGATCTTTTGGGAAGTCCGGGTTCTCCGGTTCATTCTCGGCGTTGAGGTGGTAGAGATTGCCGAAAAACTCGTCGAAGCCGTGCAGGGTGGGCAGAAATGCGTTGCGGTCGCCCAGATGGTTCTTGCCGAACTGGCCGGTGGCGTAGCCTTGCGGCTTGAGCAACTCGGCGAGCGTCGGGTCCTTCTCGGATAGCCCCTCCTTGGCACCGGGCGCGCCGACCTTGAGCAGGCCCGTGCGGAAGCAGCTCTGCCCGGTGATGAACGCGGCGCGTCCGGCAGTGCAGGACTGTTGGGCGTAGAGGTCGGTGAAGATCGCGCCCTCTTTCGCGATGCGGTCAATGTTGGGCGATCGTGTCCCAGGGAGTGGTGTAGCTGACGGCTCGGTCGCCGCGCTCTCCGGCATGGGGCCGGGGTGATCAGCGTGCCACGGC